>VBFO01000171.1 GCA_005881025.1 Chloroflexota bacterium
GACCTTTGAGCTTCGTGAGATCGAGGGTCGGCGGGGCCTCACGGCGCACGGGTTCCGGACGTCGAGTACGCATGGCGACGACCTCCTCGAGACGCCGCACCTCGGCGCCGCCCGGGGCCCCGAAGAAGTCGACGTCACGAATACGTTGGTGATCCTTGGCAAGGCGCGCCAGGTCTTCTTGCACCCGCGCCCTCGTAGCCGATGACTTGTGCTCCAGCTTCTTGAGAACCTTCCGATAGCGCGCGGCCAGCTGTCGATAGTCGAGATCGCGCGGCTCGTGGAACAGACGCCGCACGTCGTCCTGACTGACGTTCTCGATCTGCTGGACCCGAATCAGCGTCGCATCTCCACCTTGGCGCTGGATCTCCTGGGCGAGCCACTGGAAGTCCTCGTAGCGCTCCGGCGTGTCGGGCAGGAGGTAGGCCGAGCGCTTGAGCGGCACCGCGCCGAGCGACCGCAATCGCCGCCACACGCGCACGCGAAGGCTCGACGGAGTGGGCGGGACGCCGACCAGCAGCAGGAGGAGCGTCGCAGGATCCATACCACTATGAAACAGTAGTTTCATATCAGTGTCAAGTGCTGCAACCAAGGCCGAGCGCTTGACATAGACGGAAACTATTGTTTCACTACGTAACCAATATCGCTATGCGGGAACCCATGGAGGGGACGTCATGGAAGCAGACGAATACTTCGCTGAGCGCCTCATTCGCGATCGGCTTGCCGAAGCTCGGACCCGAGCGGAGTTTGCCGCGCTCTATTGCCAATCGCACGGCGGTTCAGCCCATGCGAAAGGGATCGGGCGCCGGCTCATCGAGCTCGGCAGATCGCTTGTAAAAAGACGCGGACTGACGCGCTCGAAATCTCCGGCCGGCGCGACGGGGCTTCCGGCGCCAAGGAGGGCTCGATGACATACACCGTCAAGCCACTGTCCTGTGAACCGACGAAGCTGAAGGGACTCTCGGAGAAGCTGATCGTCAGCCACTGGGAGAACAACTACGGCGGCGCCGTGCGGCGCCTGAACGCCATCGCGACACAGCTCGCCGAGCTCGACTTCGCCAAGGCGCCGGGGTTCGTGATCAACGGCCTGAAGCGCGAGGAGCTGATCGCCACCAATTCGATGATCCTGCACGAGCTGTACTTCGACAGCCTCGGCGGTGACGGCATTTCCGGCGGCGTCATCGACGAAGCCCTGGCGCGCGACTTCGGGAGCGTCGATCGGTGGCGGGCCGAGTTCGTCGGCACCGGCAAGGCACTCCGCGGCGGGTGGGGCTGGGTCCTTCTGAGCTACTCACATCGCGATCGGCGCCTCGTGAACCAGTGGGCGGCCGATCACACGCACGCGCTCGCCGGCGGAACACTGATCCTGGCACTCGACATGTACGAGCACTCGTATCAGCTCGACTACGGCGCCTCCGCGGAGCGGTACGTCGACGCGTTCATGGAGAACATCAACTGGCCGCACGTCGCGCGGCTGCATCAGGTCCACGCGCCCAGCGGACCGGAATCAGAGTTCGAGGTGTGGAGGGCCCTTCGATGACGACTTCGACCGCGGTGGAGCAGAACACGACCAAACGGCGGGGCGTTGGCTTGCGCGCAGTCAACCCAGAGCAGCCGCTCGATGCGGAGCGGCCAACAGACAACGGCGACCGCGGTGGAGCAGAACACGACCAGACGCCGGGGCGTTGGTTTGCGCGCAGTGAATCCAGAGCGTGCCTCTCCGGGATTCACGCTTTTTGCTCCGCTCATCTGGGGAGACGGAAAGGTCTACCTCGTCGACCTCCACGGCAACGTAGTCCACACCTGGAACATGCCGTACCCGCCGGGCCTGTCCGGCTATCTCACGGAACGGGGGACGCTCTTCTACAACGGGCGTACGTCGGAGGAGAGCTTTCTGAATCGCTTTCCGTTCAAGGGTGGGGTGG
>VBFO01000063.1 GCA_005881025.1 Chloroflexota bacterium
GGAGACATCTTCCTCCTGGGCTGCGCCGCAGCAGGCTCAGGGCGACCGAGTCCGATCGTGCTCAGCTTGGGAAACGGCTGATTCAGGCCAGCGATCACGCCTGGTCGCTGGAATTTTCGAGCAACTCGAGGCAGAGGCTCTGCCAGAAGGCACGTTTCACGTCGTGGCTGTTCCGCGCGAAGCTTGGAGACCGTTTTTTGAGAAGTTGGTACTGGAGCGGGAGACGGGCTTCGAACCCGCTACCTCGACCTTGGCAAGGTCGCGCTCTACCAAGTGAGCTACTCCCGCTCGGTCACCAAAGATGATACCCGACCCTCGCGGACCTACCTCCTACGCCGGAACCGCCACACGTAGCGCCATGTGAAGAAGGCGGTGCCGATGCCCCAGAACACGACCATCAACGGCAGCACGTACACAGGCGGCAGGTGTGGCAGGCCGACGCCCTCGAAGAACGAGTAGCCGAATGTGATGAGCGCGGTGGCCCCGACGGCGACACCGAACGCCAGCAGCTGGATCCGCACCTGGATGTCGTCGAGACGAGTAAGGCCGCGGACGAAAATCACGAGCCCCACCACCGCCGGCGCCGCCGGCAGCGCGGCCACGTAGTACCGCCATGAAGCCGTCGGGTTCGCCTGCACGAGGGTGATCGCGCCGACCAGCACCATCAGGTAGGCCAGCATCGCCAGACCGAAATTGATCTGCGACCTGTACGTGATCCAGGTCGACATCACCGCGGGTCGCAGGGGCGAGCGCGGAGGCGGGCCCGCAAAAACGGGCATCGGGCCTTCCGTCCTTTTGAACGGGGAAGCCGCGTCGGCGAACGGGGTCTCGAGCGGGGCATCGGCGGCCGGCTCATCGGCGCCCGGGGGGGCCGGCTGGGTGGACACGACGCGGAAGCTTACCCGACCACGAGGCCTGCTTAGACCGTTGACCCTCAATCGGCAAGGGCTCTATAAATACCGGCGGTGATTCCTCGCCACGCCGGCCGCGTCTTTCGCCTGATGCTTTCCGGAACGCTCCTCCTGGTCATGGCAGGATGCGTCCCGATCTGTGGCATCGGAGCCAAGCTCACGCTGTCAAACGCGCACGTGGATTCGTCCCACACATGCCCGAACCCATCCAGCAGCAGGCCCTACGACGTGCATGGCACGATCGACGTCAACAACTACACCAGCAACAACGTGACCATCAAATCGATGTCCGAGACCAACACCAACACGGCAGTTCACGGCAGCTGGTCCGGTGCTGTCGGCACAAAAGCCGGCAGCGATATCAAGAACTTCGAGCCAAAGAGCATCGGCGCCGGGAACACAGCCACCATCCGTTTCAGCGTCGGATTCGTTTGCTCCAACTCCGGTCCGACCCAGGAGACGTACGGCGACTTCGCGTTCAAGTTCAAGGTCGTGACGTCCTCGGGCACATACAACCTCGACAGCACCAACACGCACCGGCTCCAGATCCAGACCGGCTAACCCTCCGAGCGGTCCTCGATCTCCCATGCGTGGTCCAGGACGTGCCACGCAATTCGCCTTGCCGCATAACGCGCGGGCCAGCCGCGCTCCCGCATCGGTTTTCCATCCGCGCCGGCGCGAATAGCGCCCAGCAATGCTTCGCGATGGGCCGCGATCCCCGCTCGATCGCCCATTTCGGGCTGCTTCAGCTTGACTCCGAGCTTGCCGGCGTACGCCAGCTCCGCTCCCAGCACATGCTCGACGATCTTGTCGCGGTCCCGGCCGCCGCCGCGCGGCCCTCTGCGCAGCTCGGCCGGTGCCTTCCTCACGGTCTCATCGAAGACCGTCCAGCACGCGGCGACCAGGTCGCACGTCCGGTCGAGGTCCGCCTTGCTCATCGGCCGCTTCTCGACCTCCGCGTGCATCTCGGGCACGCCGAAGTCCGTCGCCGCTCCACCTCGCTGGCGCTCGATCACCTCGAGCTCGGCGGCCGCCTTCTTCGCAAAACCGACCCCAGCGGTCTCAGGCACCACCGCATAGCGCTCGGCGTAACGCTCGAGCGCCTCGAGGGCGCCTCGCTCGTCCCGGCCCGACCGGCTCCAGCCAGGCCAGTCCAGAGCGCTCGCGAACGTCCGCTTGGTCCCTGACTCGATCGCGACGCGCGTGCCCGCCACAGGGCAAGATTATTGCCGTGACCGAGAGCGGCATGAAGATGCCGAAGCCGAGCGAGCGGGCGAAGGAGCTGTTCTCCGGCCTCGTCCCGGGCGAGCCGGCGGTGACGATGCGACCCATGTTTGGGAACCTGGCCGCATTCGTGAACGGCAACATGTTCGCGGGACTGTTCGGAGAGGACCTCTTCGTACGGCTGCCCGACGCCGAGGCCGCGACGATCAAGGGTCAGGGCGGCAGGCCGTTCGAACCCGTCGCCGGGCACGCGATGACCGGCTACGTGATGGTTCCGGCGACATGGCAGGGAAAGCCTGAGTCAGTCCAGGCCTGGGTGACCAGGGCGCTCACGCTCACACGCGCAATGCCGGTCAAGGCAAAGAAACCGACGACGAAAAAAGCGAAGCGCTAGCGGCGCTTAGCTTTCGGTTGGCCCTCGCCGTCAGGCACGGGGGCGGCCAGCGCGGTATCGATCGGGCTCTCGGAAATCGCTGGCTGCGGCGCAGCGACCTGCGGACCCATCGACACCTTTCCGCTCAGCGTCGCACCATCCTGCATCACCAACCGTGGGACTCGAACATCACCCACCACGGATCCGCTCCGTCCGATGACCAGCTTCTTGGAAGCGACCACAGCGCCGTTCACCTGACCGCTGACATTGACCTCGCGCCCGGCTACAGAGGCTTTGACTGTTGCGGCCTCGGTCACATCGACATCGCCGGTGGCCTCGATCTGACCTTCGAGCGTTCCGCTCACGCGCAGGTTGCCTTCGATGTACAGCTCACCGATCAATCGGTCGCGAGGCCCGAGCATGACCACGCTGGTCTCTGCAGGAGCTGTCGCGCTCTTGGTCGAGTCCTGGTCGGCCGGCTGAGCGGGCTTAGCTGCTCGAAGACTGCTCAAAGCTTCCCATCCGGACGTGGCCGTTGAGGCTGGCGCCGTCCTCGATCTGAAGCCTCTTGACCGTCACGTCTCCGTTGAACTTGCCCGACTTGCCTAGCGTCAGCTTGTCACGCGCGGTGAGCGTGCCCTCGGCATCGCCGCGGATCGTCACGTTCGTGCCATCGATCAGGGCCTTCACGCTGGCTCCGGCGCCAACCTCGAAGTTCCCACCCACACGAAACTCACCTTCCGCGCGTCCCTGGACGTTGACGGACCCGCTGTAGATCAGCTTGCCCTCGAGGCTGTCGCCTGGGCCCAGCGTGAACTTGTTCTGTGCGTCGCGGCGCGACTCGACGACGCCATCCTCTGATGTCTCTGCCGGCGCGGTTTCAACAACCGTTTCCATACGCAAACCCCCGAAGTGATTGACCCGTCTGGCCTTGAATAGGGTGAGAAGGATACTTCACGGTCGCCCGCACCCAGTCCCGACAATATGGCGGCGTTGCCAGGCAACTTGGCGTTGCCCGGGATCGACGCCGACATTCGCGATGTTTTGCATCGCAGCTCTGCGATTCCGGTTTTCCGCGCATACACTGGCCGCCGGTTCGCCGCGCGAAGTCGCGGCGGGTGCTCGCGTCGATCACGGCTTTCAAGGAGGCCTAGATGAAGACTCGCCTAACCGTCGTGACCGCGGCCACCCTCACAGCAGTAGCCGCGGCGCTGTTCGTCAGCTTTGGTAACTCGGCGCGTCCGGTACATGCAGCAGGCGGCGGGTGCCCTGCCTCCTACGCTGCCGGATTCTTCGGCTTTTCGGGCGATGCGCTCACCACCGGCACGTCATTTGTCCCTGGACCGTACGCAACCGCGGGGGTGATCTCTCTCGCCGCTGATCCCGGAGTGACCACGCTCACAGGCACTATCAACGGCTACCAGACCATCAACAACCGCGGCGTCGTCACACGCGTGGACTTCACAGGCTCATACGCGATGGTCGCCGCTCACTGCTACGGCCTGGCGACGATCATCCCCAGCTCGGGGCCGACGACCCACTTTGACCTTGTTCCCATCGGCTGGACCAACGGCGGCATCCCGAATCGCATCCGGTTCGTGGAGACCGATTCCCACGGCATCGGAACCCTGGTCGCAGACGCGTTCTAGCTCACACCCATTTGGGCGCGGCGGCATTCGCCGCGCCCACGTTTCAAGCTCAGGGTGGAGCGGGCGATGGGAATCGAACCCACGTAACCAGCTTGGAAGGCTGGCGCACTACCATTGTGCTACGCCCGCGTGACGTGTTCCGCTGGTGGCCCGTACGGGCTTCGAACCCGTGATCTCCGGCTTGAAAGGCCGGCGTCCTAGTCCACTAGACGAACGGGCCGTGCCCAGGCGCATCGATTCTGCCGGATAAAAAGCCCGGTGATCCAGGTGGTGGGCGGCGAGGGTTTCGAACCCCCGACCTCCAGCATGTCAAGCTGGCGCTCTCCCAACTGAGCTAGCCGCCCGCGGCGAGCACCGTTCGCAGGGCCCGAGTCCGTTGACCGGAATCAATATTCTAGGTTGGTGACCGAGTACATCGGCCGCCGCACGCCTCGATTCGAGGATCGACGGCTGATCACGGGGCAGGGCCGCTACGCAGCCGACATCAAACCCGACGGCTTGCTGCACGCCGCCTTCTGCCGTTCCACCCTTCCCCACGCCCGCATCCGCGCCGTCGACCGCTCGACCGCGCTGGGAATGCCCGGCGTGGTTGCCGTCTGGACCGCTGAAGACCTCCCCGAAGCCACGACCGGTTTCAGCGATTTCGGCCCGCAGGGCATCGAGGAACGCGGCCGGCCCATCCTCAACCAGGAGGAGGTCAACTACGTCGGCGAGGCGTTCGCGATGGTCGTGGCACAGACCGACTACCAGGCCATCGACGCGGCCGAAGCCGTCCTGCCTGAGCTCGAGCCCCTGCCGGGAGTGGCCGGGGTGATGAACGCCATCGCACCCGGAGCCCCGCTCGTGCACGGGGACATGAAGAGCAACGTCGCCCTCACGTCGCCGACGAGCTACGGCGACATCAAGGGCGCGTTCGGATCCGACTCGGTGGTGGCGAGCATCACGCTGACCACCGACCGCGTCGCGGGCGCTGCGATGGAACCGAGATCCGTCACCGCCACACCCGACTCCGAGACCGGCGGGATGAAGCTATGGACCTCGACCCAGAACGTCTTCGGTGTCCGCGGTGCCGTGGCCTCAGCCCTCGACCTTCCAGAGGACAAGGTGCGGGTGTTGGCCGAGGACGTGGGCGGAGGATTCGGCGCCAAGGGCAGCGTGTTCGCCGAGGAGGTGCTGACGGCGGTGGCCGCCTGGCGGCTCAAGAAACCTGTCACATGGACTGCGACGCGGAGCGAGGACGGGGCCACCACCGCCCAGGCCCATGGCTCGGTGATGGAGCTGGAGCTCGCGGCGTCATCCGATGGAAAGCTCCGCGGCCTGCGTGGTCGCCTCATCCATGACATCGGCGCGTACGCCGGCTCCGGGGCAGGTCAGCCAGGAATCATCATCAGCCACATGCTGTCGGCGTATGTGCTGCCGGCGATGCATGTCGACGCTCTCCTCGTCTATACGAACACCGTCCCGACGGGCTTCATCCGTGGCGGCGGGCGCCCGCTGGGCAACTATGCGATGGAGCGGATCATCGAGCGGCTCGCCGTGAAGCTCGGACTCGAATCGTCGGAGGTGAGGCGGCGCAACCTCATCCAACCAGAACAGATGCCGTATACGACAGGTCTGCCTGGTGGACGTCACGGAGTCGTCTACGACAGCGGTGATTACCCGAAGCTGCTCGAGCTCGCGGTGGAGAAGATCGGCCCGAAGCCGGAGGCCGGCGGCCGGATGATCGGGTTGGGGATCGCCTGCTGCGTTGAGTCGACGGCATTTGGGCGCGGAGAGCCTGCGTCGCTGCAGGTCGACAGGAATGGCGAAGCGCACGTCTATGTCGGCTCGACGCCTCAGGGCCAGGGCCACGAGACCATGGTTGCGCTGGTGGTTGCCGAGCGTCTTGGCTGGCCGCTGGAGATGATCAAGGTGACGGCGGGCGACACCAAGCACGCAAAGTTCGCCCTGCTCACGGCCGGCAGTCGCAGCGCGGTGCAGGTCGGCAACGCGGTTTCGAAGGCGGCAAGCGCCATGCGCCGCCAGGTGCTCGACCGCGCAGCTGAACAGCTGGAGGCCGACGTGCACGACCTCGTCATGGACGAAGGGGTCGTCTCGGTCCGGGGCGCACCGTCGCGCAAGGTCGCCGCGACCGAGGTGATTCCGGAGGGCGGTCTCATGGTCGAGGACACTTTCGATCCCAAGCGGCCGCTGACCTTCTCCAGCGGCTGCCACGCGGCAATGGTCGCGGTGGACGCGGAGACTGGCCAGGTCGAGGTGCTGCGCTACGTGATCGCTCACGACACCGGCAACGCGATCAACCCGCTGACTCTGGAAGGCCAGCTGCTCGGCGGGTATGCACATGGGCTCGGCTACGCCCTGTTCGAATCTGCGCAGTACGACTCGGACGGCAGTCTGCGAACGCCGAGCTTCCTCGATTACACGATTGTCAGCACCGGAGAGATCACCGCCACGCCGGAGCTCGTTCACATCGAAACGACCACCGACTCGAATCCTGAGAACTTCAAGGGCGCCGGGGAGAGCGGCACCATTCCGGTGCCCGCTGCGATCGCCAACGCCATCGAGGACGCGCTTCGCCAGCGCCGGCCTGACGCGGTCGTCGACCACCTGCCGATGACGCCTGACCGGATCGTCGAGCTCTTGAACGGCGATAAGTAGCACCCGCGCCGGCGAGGTCGACTGGCGACGCAATCTGGCTGCCCTGTGGTTCGCCGAGTTCACTGCCATCTTCGGATTCAGCTTCGCGTTCCCGTTCCTGTCGATCTTCATCTCGCAGGATCTCGGCGTCAACCAAGGCCGCGACCTCGACCTCTGGACCGCGGTCTCAGCCAGCGCTTCGGGCCTGGCGATGGCGATCGCGAGCCCGGTCTGGGGCATCCTCGGCGACCGTTTCGGCCGCAAGCCGATGCTCATCCGCTCGATGCTCGGCGGCGGGATCACAGTCGGGCTGATCTTCCTGGCGCAGACCCCGCTGCAGCTCGTCATCCTGCGCCTCGCGCAGGGCGCGACCAGCGGCACAGTGGCGGCGGCGACAGCCCTGGTGGCCGCCGAGACGCCGCGGCATAGAGTCGGATGGGCGCTGGGGGTCGTCACATCAGCCGTCGCCCTGGGTGGCGCGATCGGACCTGTGGTCGGCGGACTCGCGGGGGCCGCTTTCGGGCTTCGCCTCGTGTTCCTTGGCGGCGGCATCCTCCTCCTGATCTCGACGGTGCCGGTGCTATGGATCGTTCGCGAAAGCGAGCGGCGCACCCGCGAAGGACCTCGCCCCAGCACCCTCGCCACGATCCGCACAGCTCCTCCAGGCACCATCCGCTCGCTGGCCGTGCTCATCTGCGCTCAGGGACTCGTGACTGTCGTGCAGAGCGCAAGCCAGATCCTGGTCGTCCTCAAGCTCATCGAGATGGCACGCAGCGTCGCTTCAGCGGCGGCAGGCTTTGCCTTCGGCGCGGCAGGACTTACCAACAGCGTGGCCGCGATCAGCTACACGCGACTGACGCGGCGCCTCGGCTACGTGAGAACGGTGTCGGTCGCGGCAGTGCTGCTGGCCGGCGCAGTCGCTCTTCTCATCGCGGCCCCCACCGCCACCATCGTCGTCGCCGTGATCGGGATCACTGGCCTTCTCAATGGCACGATCATCCCGGCGACCGCCAGCATGATCGGTCTCGAGACTCCTCCGGAGGCACAGAGCACGATCTTCGGGATCAACGCCAGCTCTGTTGCGCTCGGCTTCAGCATCGGGCCGCTCATCGCGGGAGGCGTCGCCGCGGTGGCAAACGTGTCTACCGCGCTTGGAGTTTGCGCAGTGCTTGGGCTTGGCCTAGAATGGATCGGACTCCCAATGGCTGAACGATCCACGCCACCGGCGCCGGCGATCGACCAGGGCAAGAAGTACACGGCCACCGTGCACACCTCCCGCGGCGACTTCGTGATCACTTTCGTGGACCCGAAGGTGGCGCCCCAGACCGTCAACAACTTTGTGGTCCTGGCGCAGGAGCATTACTACGACGGGCTCACCTTCCACCGCGTGGTACCAGGATTTGTCGTGCAGGGCGGCGACCCGCTAGGCAATGGCACCGGCGGTCCGAACTACAAGCTCCCGGATGAGAGCAACCCATCGAAGTGGCCGCGAGGCACCGTGGGGATGGCGTCGAGCTCCGCAGGCGTCAGCGGCTCCCAGTTCTTCATCACGCTTGGGGACGCGCCTTTCCTGGCCAACAACGGGGTCTACAACCACTTCGGCCAGGTCACGGCCGGGATG
>VBFO01000064.1 GCA_005881025.1 Chloroflexota bacterium
GGGCCATCAGCTGGGAAGGCCTAATGTTGCGGTTTTTCAGTTTTCGCGGCGGTTCCGTTGACAGGCCTCCGGGCCGGCACTACATTCGGTCTGCTCCGAGGCCGCGTTCTCGCTCAGTTTGTTGGGAGGGTAAGCAAGATGAGAATTCGCGGATCGCTTGGCGTGCTCGCGGCCCTGGTCGCGTGCGGCGCCATGCTCATAACGACCGCCGGCAGCGCCGTCGCCGGCACCACGTCGATAGCGCTCGTGGTGGGCGGCCTCAACGGCCCCCGCGGTGTGGCCTTCGACCGCCAGGGAAGCCTGTACGTAGCCGAGGCCGGGCAGTACTTTGACATCGGGCCGGGTCCGTTCGGCGTATCACGCACGGGGAAGGCGGACAAGTTCAAGCTCACCAGCGGCGGGGCCAGCCTGGTGTGGTCGACGAGCTTCGATTCCGTATACGACAGCGCGCACGGCGGGCCGGAGGTCCTTGGCCCAGCAGGTATCAGCGCGCTCGGAAACGGCTGCATGAGCAACAGCGCCGGCCAACGGCTTGGGTGCCAGGTGCTGGTGATCATCAGCGAGTCGAGCAAGGGCGTGAATGCCACGACTCCGGGGCTCACGTTCTCTCAGATCGGACACCTGTACCGCTTGGACGGCGCCACCGGGACGCCTTCCGATCGCAGCAATGTGGGTGACCAGCAGTACGACTGGACGAACTTGCACAAGAGCCTGTGGGAGGAATTTCCGGACTCCAATCCCTACGCGGTGCTGGTGACGAAGGGTGGCAGCGGAGGCATTCGCACGTTTGTCATCGACGCCGGCGCGAACACTGTGAGCGAGGTCATGCGCGACGGCACCGTTCGCGTGATCGCATTCATCCCCAATGACCAGCTGCGTGACTCGACTCCGACCTGCGTCTCCCAGGGCCCGGACGGGGCCCTTTATGTCGGGACGCTTGATCTCATTGACACGTTCACGTTCGGACCGGGCCAGTCGCATGTCTATCGGATCGACCCGAACACAACCGAGGACTATCTGCACGCAGCCCACCTGTGGGCGAGCGGTCTCACGACGGTCACCGCGTGCACATTCGATCGAAGCGGCAACTTCTGGGCCACCGAGATGTTCGAGCCCACCGCCGGGCCGCCTGGGGACCTGGTGCGGATTCCCTTTTCCAATCCCACGTCCCTGACCCACATCGGTGGCGGATCGCTGCCGGTGCCCGGTGGAATCGCGCAGGGCCCGGACGGAGCGATTTACGTGAGCATCGGCTCCGCGGACACCACGCTCAACGGGGGAGCGGTCGTCAGGGTGACGAGCTCCTAGCTTCTCTACCAGCGGCCCCGGCCGCCCTGCACTAGGGCAGCCGGGGCAGCACGATCGCGAGCAGAACTGGAAGGATGAGCAACGTCACCAGGAAGAAGGCCGCCCAGATCACGGTCCGCATCCGTGTGTGGGCCATCCAGGGAGGCATCGCCTCGGGGAACTCCTTCTGAAACGCCTTCGAGGTTGCGGGTGGCGCCTCCACCACCTTCACGCCCATGCTGTCTGCGAATCGCCGCACGTCGTCGTCGTTCCAGAAGTTGGGCTCGAGCCGGAACAGGAGATGGTGATCGCGGCCGATAAACAGGTACATGAGGCGCGGGATGCTGCCACCCCAGTCGACGCGCTGGAAGCGCAGCTCAGCCAGCTCGTCCTTTGGCCACATCTTGACTCGCCGCCGCCAGTTGCGGCGACCAAACATCGAGCTGGACGAGAACAGTCGCGTGTTACGTACGTAAGCGACGACATACGCTCCGACCATCGCCAGGAAGCACGCGCCGCCGATGGCCAGGGCGATCGAGAGCCCGGCGTGCTTGAACGCTCCGCCGACAAGGTAAAACGAGGCGCCGAGCAGCAGGAAGACGCTGGGTAGCCCCGTCGCGATCAGGAGGTGGCCGCGGCTGGGCCGGATCGAAAAGGTGTTGGGATCGATGACGACGTCAACGGTGACCATGCGCCGCTCGACGCTCTCAGTCTCGGCGGCGCTTGATCGGGCGGCGCAGGCCGCCGTGGAAATACCAGCTGTCGCTGAGGCCGGACAGGAACGCGTCCTTTCCTACCCCTTCGCGCGCCTCCTCGATCTCAGCCTCTCGGAGCATGAGGCGCCGGTACAGGTCTCGCAGCCAGGTTTTGAAGCCCGCCGTCACGCCGACCATCCTAAGCTGGAGTAATGAGCAGGGGGTTCCGGAACTCCGACGCCACACAGGAGCTCAGCGAGCAGGCGACCTCGGACACCATCAACGAGATCCTCGAGGCCGATCGCGAGCAGGCCACTCACGCGGCCGATGTGCGCGCGCACGGTGGCTACGGCGTCTGCGAAGGCTGCGGTGGCTCGATCGGGGAAGAGAGGCTGGAGGCCATCTCCAACGCCACCCGCTGTGTCCGCTGTCAGGCCGACTGGGAGCAGGCTAACCGCTTCTAGATCGCTTAACTAACCTTCGTCGGTTACTGCTTGACCCGCCCTGTACCGATGCGGATAGTTGCCGGAATGGCGGAGGCTTTCCGGCGGCTGCCCGGGCCCGCCAGGGAGCTGCTAAAACTCGCGGTGGTTGCCCTGGCCTACTACATCGCCGCGCGCCTGAGCCTACAGCTGGCTCTCGTCCGGGGCCAGGTCACGCCGGTGTGGCCGCCCACCGGGATCGCGCTGGTCTCCATGCTTGTGCTCGGCCCCCGCGTCTGGCCCGCCGTCACGGTGGCGGCATTTGCGGTCAACCTGCCCCTCGGCCCCAACCCGTTGGGTGCGGGAGTCATCGCGCTCGGCAACACGCTTGCGCCGCTCAGCGCCGCTTACCTGATGAGGGCGACAGGCTTCCGGCCCGAGCTCGACCGCCTGCGCGACGCCGCCTCGATCATCATCATCGGCGCGCTCGCAGGGATGGCGGTCAGCGCGTCTGTGGGGAGCCTGGTGCTGCTGCTCTCCGGATCTGTGCCCGCGGGCAACTTCGCGCAGACCTGGGCCGTTTGGTGGACGGGGGACGCGATGGGCGTCCTGCTCGTCGCACCATTCCTGTTGAGCTTCTGGCCACGCGCGCAGGCGGCTCCGCTGACGCTGCGTCGCAGCGCCGAGCTCGTCGCTCTACTCGTGGCCGTCGGGATCGTGACCTTCATCGTCTTCCAGAACCGGCTGCGTCTCGAGTACGTCGTTTTTCCGTTGATCATGCTGGCGGCGTTTCGGTTTCGCCTACGCGGCGCAGCACCCGCTGCCCTGATCGCGTCTGGAGTGGCGGTGACCGCGGCCGTGACCGGAAACGGACCGTTCGCCACCGAGAACCTGCTCCAGAAGATGATCACCCTGCAGGTCTTCAACGTCTTCGTGGCCCTCACGTCATTCGTGCTGGCGTCATATGTCGACACGCGCGAAAGGCAGGAGCGCCTCTCGCGGCTTTACCTGGCGTCGCGGCTGTCCAACGAGGTCAAGAACGAGTTTCTGGGCATGGCCGCGCATGAGCTCCGTGGGCCGCTGACGGTGATCGCGGGCTACCTGTCGATGCTGTCGGGCGGCGCCCTCGGCGGTCCTCCCGCGAAATGGCGCGAGCCGCTGGGGGTCCTGTCGATCAAGACAGCCGAGCTGAACCAGATCATGGATGACCTGCTGGAGGTTTCGCGGCTGGAGGGCGAACCGAGCCGGATACATGACACCATCGACCTCCGAACGGTCATCCGTGAGGGCGTGGAGCGTGCTCGCCCCAGAGTGGCTCTGGCGCGCGGCAAGATCGAGGTCGAGCTTGGCCCGCAAGCGCTGCCGGTGCTTGGAGATGCATCCCAGATGGGCCGTATCCTCGACAACCTGATCAACAACGGGCTCAGCTACACGTCAAAGGCGCCGCACCTGCTGGTCACGACCTCGGGCGAGGGCGGCCGAGTCGTGCTTCGTGTGAGCGACAACGGTGTCGGCATCGCGAGTGGGGATCGCGAGCGCCTCTTCGAGCCGTTTCGCCGAGGCGTCAGCCCTGCCACTGAGCATGTGCCAGGTACCGGGCTCGGCCTGTACATCGCCCGCAAGCTAGCCGAGGAGCACGGGGCAACGTTGGTGATCGAGAAGAGCGTAATCGGGGAGGGCTCGACGTTCGCGCTCTCGATACCTGCGGCGGCCGCCTCGACCCCTGCCGGAGTGCCGGCGCCGGAATCTACAGGCAACCGCTTGGGGGTCCAGGCCGAGTAGCCGTCGCTTAACGCGGATACGAATCGGCATCCCGCGTGCTACAGATAGGGCACCTTGCTCAAATCTGCCGCCCGAACGCTCCTCTTGGTCGCATTCCTCATCGCGTCGGGCTGCGGGTACGAGGCCGGCGCCACGTTCAACGGCGACGGCAGCGTCGTGGTCAGTCTCAAGTTCCTGGTTCCCAAGGCGCTCACGCAATCCGGTTCGGGCACCAGCGTCTCGGGGATCAGCCCGGCCGACATCCAGAAGGCCAACCGCGAGCTCGCGGCCAAGTATCCGGGGGCCAAGGTCTTCACGATCACGGAGGGTGACGAGACCGGCGCCGAGGAGACGATCCCGTTCAAGACTGAGAAGGAAGCTTTCGCCTTCCTCACCCAACCTTCGAAGCTCGCCAAGGGCCTCAGCGGCGCCGCCAGCACCAGCCTTGACCTGGGCAACACCGGCGGGCTGTTCGCGTCGGCGACGCACACGTCGTCAGGCGCTAGCGACACCTACACCTTCCAGACCCAGCCCCAGCCGTTGAGCTCCGCGTCGCCCGGCTCCCAGGAGGCGCAGCAATCGGAGGAGCTCGCGTCATTGATCACTATCACGTTTGCTCTCACCGTTCCGCACGAGATCACCTCCGCCGACGGGGCCCTGTTTACGGCCGACCGCAAGACCGCCATCTGGAAGCTGTCGCTGGTGCATGCCCAGACGTTTGTCGCCACCACCGGGCCCGGTGGCATCGGTCTGGCCGCCAACACGATCACAGGGATCAGCACGGCGGTGCTGGTGGGTGTGGTGCTGGTCGCGGTCGGGCTCGGATTTCTGGGTGGGCTTGTGATCGGCTGGTCGCGCATGCACCTGCATGCAGCTGCGCCGGCCGCTCATGCAGCCTTCGTGACCCCTGCCCCGGTGGACGCGGGGTCTGGCGGCGTCACCGGACCACCGCCAGACGTCCCTCCGCCGCCCTCGCCTGCGGCCTAAGCCGCTTCGGGCTCCGCGTACGCGCGCTCGCGGTTGGTGTGTTCCGGCACGCGCCGGTCAGGTCGCCCGCCGCTTGCCGGCCGAAGCACCGCCAGCACCACCGCCAGCCCCGCGCTGACGCACAACGCTGCCAGCACGAACGCCAGCTGAAAGCCTCCTGTCAGTGCTACGGGGATTGGGTCTCCCTGCGCCACCAGTGACCTGGCCTCCTCGGCCGAGATGGTGCCCATCGCCGCGAGGCCGATGGCGGCTGAAACCTGCATGGCGAGGTTGCTGAACCCCGAGGCGAGGCCGGCGTCAGGTGCCGGCACCTCCGACATCGAGATCGTGAGCAGAGGCATGAACGAGGTCCCGGCGCCGACACCCAGCATCAGGTAGGCGACGAAGATCCAGGGCACGTAGGTCGCGTGATCGTCCGCGGCCGCAAGCAGAGCCAGCGCCGCGATGATGGTCGTGAGCCCGAAGATCAGCACCCGCACCGCGCCGAACCGCGCCACCAGGCGGGCGGTCAGTCCCGCCGACAGGACTCCGATCGCGATCGTCGTGGGCAGGAATGCCAGGCCGGTCTCGAAGGCGCTGAAGCCGCGCACGTGCTGCAGGTAGAGCACGCCCATGAAGAAGTTCGTGAACATCCCGGTGGCCAGCAGCGCGCGTGCGGCGCTCGCGCCCGTCAGAGAACGAATGCGAAGAATTCGCAAAGGCATGATCGGGTTCGCCAGCCGCGACTCGAGGATCAAGAAGGCGGCGATCATGGCCAGCGACACGCCGCCGATGCCCAGTGTGTGCGCGGACGCCCAACCGAATTCGTTGGCGGTGACGATCGTGTAGACGCCCAGCATCAGGGCCCCTGTGATGATCGCCGCGCCCAGCACGTCGACGCCGTGCCGTAGTCCCAGGCCCTTGTTCTCCTGGATCAGCCACGCGCCCATGAGGAAGGTGGCGATGCCGATCGGCAGATTGATGAAGAAGATCCAGTGCCAGTTCACCCACTGGGTGATGACGCCACCGGCCAGAAGGCCGATGGATCCGCCGCCGGCGATGACGAAGGTGAAGACGCTCATCGCCTGCGCGCGAGCAGCCGGCTGCGTGAACTCGGTCACGATCAGGGCGATGATCACCCCGCCCGCCAGCGAACCACCCAGGCCCTGCAGGAAGCGCGCTATCACCAGCCCGGTGGCGCCCTGGGAGAAGCCTGCGTAAACGGACGCGAGGGTGAACAGGACCACGCCGGTCAGGAAGACCTTCTTGCGTCCGATCAGGTCGCCGGCACGGCCGGCCACCAGCAGGAAGCTGCCGAAGGCGATCAGGTAGGCGTTCACGACCCAGGTCAGGTTGGCCTGGGTGAAGCCAAGGTCGCGCTGGATGGTGGGCAGGGCCACGTTGACGATGGTCGAGTCGAGCATGATCATCAGCTGCCCGAAGCAGACCACCACCAGGGCCAGCCACCGGCGGGTGTTCGAGTTCATAATCCACCTCCCAAACGAACGAACCGAATTCATGACGATCACTATAACAGGATCATTACGATAGTTATTGCATGATTTTCGGGAAAGTGGGAAGAATCACTTTGTCGTGATAGAATCGAAGGCGGTAGAAGGTGAGCAAGGAGACTGACCAGTCCGAACCTGGGCTGATGCGTCTCATCACGCAGATCTCCAAGGCCCTGCACCGGCGAAGCACCGAGGAGGCCCTGGGAATGCGGTTCAAGTCATTCCTGCTGCTGTCCTACCTGCGCGACCACCAGGCAGCCACCCAGCAGGAGCTGGAAGGCGCCTTGCTGGCAGATGCAAACGCGGTGGTCCTGCTTCTCAATGAGCTCGAGGCTGCCCGGTGGTCGATCCGCCGCCGAGACCCGGACGACCGCCGCCGCCACCTGGTCGAGATGACCGCCGCCGGCCGCCAGGCGCTGGAGCGGGCGGAACAGGCGCGGGAGAACCTCGAGGAGGAGATCCTGCAGGGCATCAGCCCTGACGAGCGGGCGACCCTCTACCGGCTGCTGAGCAAGGTGGCGGAAGCCGTCCTGCAGCCGGCCGAACCCCGAAGCTAGGGCGTCGGCCGCGCCCGGTGCACCACAGAGCTCACCGAGTTTTCGGCCACCAGCCGACCTCCGAACCACACCTTCTCGGGCGGGGGCTGAAGCCGCAGCGCCTCCTCCCAGCTCGGCACCGGCAAGAGTTGCAGGTCGGCCCGGGCTCCACGCCGCAAGCCGTAGTCCTCGAGGCGCCAGGAGATCGCCGGGGCCTTCGTCACGGCCTCGAGCGCATACGCCAGGTCGTCCTTCGAGGTCAGGTGCGCTGCGTGCGCAGAGATGAGCGCAACCTCCAGCATCGATCCCCGCCCGAACGGGTAGAAGCCGTCCTTGACACAGTCCTGCCCGAACAGCACGTTCACGCCCGCCGCCCTCAGCTCGGCAACCCGCGTCATCCCTCGGCGCACGAGCCCCCGATCGCCGCGCCCTTGCAGGACGAGGTTGGTGACGGGGTTGGCTGCGATCGAGATGCCCGCCCGGAGGCATTTGTCGATCACGCGCTCCGCGTACTCGTGATCCGCCGCGGCCAGTGAACAGACGTGCCCCGCGCATACGCGGCCGGTGAAGTTCAAGCGCAGTGCCTCATCGGCCACCATCTCCAGCGTTCGGACGTTCCCGTCGTCCGTCTCGTCCACGTGCATGTCGACATCTCGATCAAAGCGCTGGGCAAGCTCGAAGCAGAGCCTCACGTGCTCGCGCTGCGCAGCCTCGTTCGGCTCCCAGTGCGGCATACCTCCGACCACATCGGCGCCCATCTCCAGCGCCGCCTCCATGAGGTCGAGAGCGCCGGGATCTCTGAGCAAACCCTCCTGCGGGAACGCCACGGTGCGGACCTCAGCGATGTCGGAGCAGTCGGCAGCTGCAGCCATCACGCCCTCCAGCGGCGTCAGCCCGCCGATCGTGTCGACGTCGACGTGGGACCGGAGCCGGGTCGTGCCCAGCCGGACCGATTCCTCGATCACGGCTCGCGCGCGGGAGCGAACGTCCTCTACTGAATAGCGCCGCTTGCGCTCGTGGATGGCGCCGATCGCGCCGGCCAGCGTGCCGTCGTGCTCGCGCAGATCGTCCCGGATGAGCGCCTTGTCGAGGTGCACGTGGCTGTCGATGAAGGCGGGCAGCACCAGCTTGCCCGCGCAGTCGATGCGATCCGATACGGCTGCTGCCGAACCCGCTGCTGTGTCATGGATGAGCTCGCCCTCCACCACTATGTCGACCAGATCGCCGCTCGCCAGCCGCGCCCCTTGCAAAGCCCACACGGGCGGCTACCATAACGCGGGAACCGGACCCCAGAGCTGCGTCATCGGTCGGGTTTGCATTGAGGGGGTTGCGTCATGGCCGTAGCCACCACCGCGCGGGAGCGCGACGTCGTTTATCCGGAGGACCGTCTCCCGTGGCCGCAGACGATCCTCATGGGTCTCCAGCATGTGATGGCCATGTTCGGCGCCACCGTCCTGGTGCCGCTGATCCTCGGCTTCAACCCGAACACCGTGATCTTCTTCAGTGGCGTGGCGACCCTGATCTTCCTGGTCGTCACCGGGTTCAAGGTGCCCAGCTACCTCGGATCGAGCTTCTCCTTCATCGGCTCGGTGCTGGCCGTTCAGGGCACGTCCAACAATCACGGCCTCGCTTATGCGGGCATCGTGATGGCCGGCGTGATCTACCTGATCATCGGCCTCATCGTGCACTTCGTCGGCGTCAACCCGATTCGCTACCTGTTGCCGCCCGTGGTCACGGGCACGGTGGTGGCAGTGATCGGCCTGGCGCTCGCGAGCGCCGCGACCGGAAACTACGCAGGTGAGCCGTTTACCGCGACGGTCACACTGCTCGCCGCGGTCGGCGCGGCGGTCTACCTTCGCGGCTTTCCGAGACTGCTCCCGGTCCTGATCGGCATCGTGGTCGGCTACCTCGTCTCGGCCATCTACCCGCCATGCGCCGCCGCAAAGTCCGCCTGCCATATCGACTTCGGCGCCATCGGCAGCGCGGCCATAGTCGGCTATCCGACTTTCGCCTTCCCTGACTTCAGCCAGTTCGGCACGACCCTCAGCCTGTTTTTCTTCATTCCCGTGATCCTTGTGGCCGAGAACGCAGGCCACGTGTACGCGATCAGCGGCATCATGAAACGCGACCTCAGCCCAATGCTCGGCCGCACCTTCATGGGCGATGGAATCGGGACCACGATCAGCGGACTGCTCGGCGGAACCGGTGAGACGACGTACGCCGAGAACATCGGCGTCATGGGAATCACCCGCGTCTTCTCGATCATGGTCTTCGTCGTCGCGGCAGTGTTCGCGATCCTGCTGGGCTTCATCCCGATCTTCGGCGCGCTCGTGCGCAGCATCCCGGTCAGCGTGCAGGGGGGCATCGAGATGTACCTGTTTGGCCTGATCGCAGTGATCGGTGGCAAGATCTGGGTCGACGCGAAGGTCGACTTCTCCAAGCGCGCGAACCTTGCGGTCGCAGCGATCCCGCTGGTGATCGCCGCGGGCATCCCGGCCACACAGGCCATCCCGATCCACCTCGGCAGCCTGACCCTGACCTTTAACAACCTGGGCCTCGGCGCGCTGAGCGCGATCGTCCTGTACCAGCTCCTGAGGCCGGGTCACGTGCGCGACAAGGAGGCGGAGCCGGCGGAGGTCGTCTCCCGCTAGTTTCAGTCGATCGCTGTGGCATTGTTTCCCGATGGCACGGGTGATCGCCACCGGCACCGACCTCGACGCGCTCCGGGCGCGCTTGAGGTCGGGCAACCTGCCTGAGGAGCTGCTCAAGCCGGGCCCCGAGGTTGTGCTCCGCGCGGGCGACCGCCGCCTCACGCGGAACGAGCTCAGGGCTGAGGCAGAGCAGGTTGCCGGCGGACTTCAGCAGCTTGGCGTCAAGCCCGGCGATCGCGTTGCCATCTATGCGGCCAGCTCGTTGGACTGGGTCATCGCGTACCTCGGCCTGCAGCGGGCCGGCGCCGCGCTGGTGCCGATGAACCCCGACTACCACTCGGCCGAGGCCGAGCACATCCTCAACGACTCCGACCCGACGCTCGTCATCGCCGATGCGCCGCGCGCGGCCATCGCCCACGGCCTCGGCCGCCGGGTCATCTCCGTGGATGAGCTGCCGCGTGCCATCGCGCCTCCGATGCCCGACCTCACGCCGGAGAGCCTAGCCGCGATCATGTACACCTCCGGCACGACCGGTCGTCCGAAGGGCGCGATCATCGACCACGGCGCATTTCTCGCCCAGGGCCGCGGGGCGATGGAGGTGTGGCGGTGGACTTCGAACGACATCCTTGTCCACACACTTCCGCTGTTCCATCTCCATGGCCTCGGCATGGGCCTGCACGGGACGCTGCTCAGCGGCGCGAGCGCAACGCTCGTGCACTTCTCACCCGCCGCGGTCGTCGCAGAGCTGACGCGACAGGACGATCAGCGCGGGACGATGCTCTTCGGGGTGCCGTCGATGTACCAGCGGCTCTGTGACTGGCTCGACGAGCATCCGGCCGACCTCTCCCACGTGCGCGTATTCGTCTCCGGCTCGGCGCCGCTGCCACCGGCAATGTTCGAGCGCTGCGAGCGTCTGCTGGGCCAGAAGCCGATCGAGCGCTACGGCATTACCGAGGGCGGCATCGTGGTCACGAATCCGTACGATGGCCCGCGCCAGCCCGGCCGCGTGGGACTGCCGTTTCCCGGCGTCGAGGTGAGGCTGGGCGAGAAGGACGAGGTGCAGCTCAAGGGCGGCCAGGTCTTCAAGGGCTACTGGCGAAATCCGAATGCGACCGAGGAAGCGTTCACCCCTGACGGCTTTTTCAAGACCGCCGACGTGGGGGAGATTGGCGAGGACGGCACGCTCGCCATCCGCGGCCGGCTCAAGGAGCTGATCATCTCGGGCGGCTTCAACGTCTACCCGCGCGAGGTGGAGCTGGTGCTGGAGGAGCATCCGGCCGTCGATGAGGTTGCGGTGGCCGGACTGCCGAGCGAAGGCTGGGGCGAGGAGGTCACGGCGTTCATCGTGCCTTCGAAGACGAGGCCTTTCGATGAGGCCGAGCTCATCGCCTTCGCGCGCGAGCGCCTCGCGGCGTACAAGTGTCCGCGCCGCGTGGTCGTGCTCGACAAGCTGCCGCGCAACGCGATGGGCAAGGTCGAGAAGTCGAAATTGACCGCCAGATGAAATTCCTGGACCTCACGCAGGACTTCTCCCTTCACACACCGGCATTCGCGGGTTACGCGGGGCCGGCGATCCGCTGGGTGAAGCGCCTTGCCTTCGACAAGGCCGGCGGGCAGGAGATCACGATGACGCTGCACGTCAGCACCCACCTCGACGCGCCCGCGCATTTTCTTTCCGGCGGCAAATTCATCGGCGAGCTAGGCCTGGACTTTCTCATCGGACCTGCTTGCGTGGTCGATCTGGAGCGGATGGGCGTTGGAGACTACGACCTCTACGGGCCCGAGCATTTCGAGCGCTGGGAGAAGGAAACCGGCCTTCGCATCGAGCCCGGCGACATCCTCGTCATCCACACGGGCTATCACCGGTACTACCCGGAGAACTGGACCGATCGCTCAGAGGTCGACGAGACCCGCTATTTCATCCGTCATCCTGGTCCCACCCGCGCGTTCGCGCAGTGGGTGAAGGATCGCGGCGTGCGCTGGATCGCCATCGACGCGGGCAGCGCCGACCATCCCATGAACACTGTCATCCGCCGCATTCGCGCGGACGAGGCTGAAGAGGCGGAGAAGAAGCTCGGCCGCAGCCTCGACGAGGTCTTCCCGAAGGCCGACTACCAGATCATGCACACGCTGCTCTTCCCGCACGACATCGTCCACATCGAGAACCTGGGTGGGCAGATCGACGAGGTGCTCGATCGGAAGATCCAGCTTGGCTGCTTCCCGTGGCGCTTCCAGGGCGGCGAGGCAGCGCTATGCCGCGCCGTCGCCATGGTCGAATAGCAGATTGAAGCCGGCACAGTTCGAGTACCACGCGCCGGCCAACGTCGTCGAGGCCTGCTCGCTGCTCGCGTCGTTGGAGGACGCGAAGGTGCTGGCGGGAGGGCAGTCGCTTGTCCCCCTGCTCAACTTCCGGCTCGCGCGTCCGGCGCATCTGGTCGACATCAACCGCATCTCCGGGCTTGATCGCATCTACGAGCGCGACGGCGGTGTCGCGGTTCAGGCACTTGCGCGCCAGGCGGCGGTCGAGGATTCGGAGCTGGTCGCGCGCGCGTGCCCTCTATTGAGAGATGCGGTGCGGCTGGTCGCCCATCGCGTGATCCGCAACCGAGGAACCCTTTGCGGCAGCATCGCTCACGCTGACCCGGCCTCGGAGCTTCCAGCGGTTCTGCTCGCGCTCGGCGGCCATGTGGTCGCTCGCTCCGCGCGGGGACGCCGGACCATCGGAGCCGACGAGCTGTTCAGCGGAGTCTTCGAGACGTCGCTCGCTCCCGACGAGCTGGTCGAGGAAACGTGGTTTCCAGCCGTCAGCGGCGAGCACGCGATCCTCGAGGAGTCGCGCCGCCACGGCGACTTCGCGCTCGCGGGTGTGGTGCGAGCAGGGGACAGGCTCGCGCTGTTCGGCGTTGCCGGCACGCCGGTGATGGCCGAGCGCGGCGATCCAACCCGAGGTCTGCAGCCAAGCGGCGACCTCGAGGCCACGGCTGAGTTCCGCCTGCACCTCGTGCGTGTGCTGACCGAGCAGGCCTTCGCGGCATGAACGTCAACGGGGTTGACCATCCCGCGCCGACCGACCCGCGTCGCTTGCTTTCAGACCACATCCGGCATGACATCGGCCTCACCGGCACACACGTCGGGTGCGAGCACGGCGTGTGCGGTTGCTGCACTGTGCTTTTCGACGGCGCGCCGGTCCGCTCCTGCCTGATGCTCGCCATCCAGGCGGAGGGACACCAGGTCACGACCATCGAGGGCCTGGCTCCGGATGGCGCCCCGCTCCATCCCGTGCAGCAAGCATTCCACGAGACCCACGGCCTGCAGTGCGGGTTCTGCACGCCGGGATTTGTGATGTCGGTGGTGGGCCTGCTGAAGCAGAATCCGGATCCCACACCGGAAGAGATCGATGAGGGAATCTCGGGCAACCTGTGTCGCTGCACCGGGTACGCCTCGATCCGCCGTGCAGTGCTGAGAGCGGCCGAGCTCTCCAGGTGACCACCCGCTGGTTCGGTGCACGGGTGCAGCGACTGGAGGACGACCGCCTGCTGCGGGGTCACGGGCGTTACACCGACGACATCGATGAGGGGGCCTTGGAGTCGGTGCTCGTGCGCTCGCCCTACGCGCACGCGCGCATCACCTCGATCGACATCAGCGTGGCGCGCGCCATGCCCGGCGTCGTCGCCGTCTACACCGCCGCCGACCTACCGTTCGGCGACCAGCACCTGCCCATCCTCATCCCGCATCCGAACCTCACCCACGGCCGCACCCAGCGCACCCTGGCCACCGACGTCGTCCGCTACGCCGGTGAGGCGGTGGCGTTCGTCGTCGCCGAGACCCGGGCCCTGGCCGAGGATGCAGCCGAGGCGGTGCAGGTCGAGTACGAACCGCTCCCCGTCGTCATCACGCCCGAGGCGGCAGCCGCGGCCGAGCACCTGGTGCACGCGGACGTTCCCGGCAACGTCGCTGCCGAGATGCTTCAGGAGGTCGGCGACGTGGATGCGGCGCTCAAATCCGCCCCGCACCGAAAGCGGCTCCACTTTCGGTTTGAGCGCGCCGCCGCCAGCCCTCTGGAGGGCCGGGCGGTCTGGGCCCGATGGTCGGCAGCGGAGCGCAAGCTCACCGTGTTCGACTCCACGCAGTCGCCTACATCGATTCGTGGCGGGCTGGCGGTCCTGTTCGGATTGCCGGAGTCGCACGTCGAGGTCATCGCGCCGGACGTGGGCGGCGGGTTCGGGCCGAAGATCATGCTCTTCTACCCGGACGAGCTGCTCGTGCCCTACGCCGCGATGCAGCTCGGGCGGCCGGTGAAGTGGACCGAGGACCGGCAGGAGCACTTCACCGCCGTCAACCAGGAGCGCGGGCAGGTGCACGAGGTCGAGGTCGGATACGACGCCGAGGGCCGCCTGCTGGCCTTGAGCGACGACTTCATCCACGACGGCGGCGCCTACACGCCATACGGGATCATCCTGCCGATCATCACCGCGGGGCAGCTCCCGGGTCCGTACCGGTTGCCCAACTATCGCGTCCGGTTCCGCGACGTCTACACGAATGCCACTCCCACGTCCCCGTATCGAGGAGCCGGCCGGCCGCATGCGTGCTTCGTGATGGAGCGCACGCTCGACGCCATCGCGGCCGAGCTGGGCATCGATCGTGCCGAGGTGCGGCGCCGCAACTTCATCCAGCCTGATCAGTTCCCTTACGACGTCGGCGTGGCCTGGCAGGACGGCAACACGGTCGTCTACGACAGCGGCAACTACCCGCTGCTGCTCGAGAAAGCACTGAAACTTCTCGGCCCCCGACCGGAAGGCGATCACATCGGCATGGGCCTGGGCGTCTACGTCGAGGGCACAGGGGTCGGGCCCTACGAGGGAGCGCACGTGCAGGTGCTCGTCTCAGGAAAGGTCGTGGCCGCGACGGGAATCCCGAGCCAGGGCCAGGCGCATGCGACAGTGTGGGCGCAGATCGTCGCCGACGAGCTGGGCGTGGACGTGGCGGACGTCGAGGTGTCCAGCGGCGACACTCGTCGATTCCCGTGGGGAGTGGGGACGTTCGCGTCCCGGGGCGCGGTGACCGCGGGCAATGCGATGGCGGTGGCCGCAAGGATGGTCGCGGACAAGGCCAGGCGGATCGCCGCGGATCATCTCGAAGCGGATGCCGCCGACCTCGAGCTGGCCGGCGGCCAGGTGCGCGTCAAGGGCGCGCCGAGTCGAGGCATGCCCCTCGCCGCCGTCTCCGTGCTCGCGAACCCTGTCCGGTATGCGTTCGGTGGTGGCACGGAGGCCGCAACCCAGTTCACGGCCAAGCCGCGCACTGGCCCACCGCTGCTCGACGGCGAGCAGC
>VBFO01000019.1:0-22185 GCA_005881025.1 Chloroflexota bacterium
AGACGGTCGCGGAGCTGCTTGTAGAGACCCTCGTCAGGCGAGAGGTCTCGAGGATCTACGGCGTCGCGGGAGACTCACTCAACGGGATCACCGACTCCATCCGGCGACAGGACGCGCTCCGATGGGTCCACATGAGGCACGAGGAGACTGCGGCCTTCGCCGCGGGCGCAGAGGCGCACCTCACCGGCCGTCTCGCCGTCTGCGCCGGCAGCTGCGGCCCGGGCAACCTGCACTTGATCAACGGACTCTACGATTGCCACCGTAACCGCGTACCGGTTCTCGCCATTGCCGCGCAGGTCCCCACCCACGAGATCGGCAGCGGATACTTTCAGGAGACCCACCCCGAACACCTCTTCGCCCAGTGCAGCCACTACTGCGAGCTGGTGTCGCACCCGGAGCAGATGCCGCGTGTGCTCGAGATCGCGATGCAGACGGCGGTGTCGCGCCGCGGCGTGTCGGTCGTCATCCTCCCGGGCGATGTCGCCCTTCACGATGCGGTGGGAGGGCGGCCTCGCCTGACGTTTCCCGAGCCAACGCCACTCGTATGCCCGTCAGACAAGGAGATCGCGGAGCTCGCGAAGCTGCTGAATGGCGCAAGACGGGTCACGATCTTCGGAGGCGCCGGGTGCGCCGGCGCGCACGCCGAGCTGATGGAGGTCGCGCGCCGACTGAACGCGCCCGTCGTGCACTCATTGCGGGGGAAGGAGTTCATCGAGTACGAGAATCCGTTCGACGTCGGCCTCACGGGTCTACTCGGGTTCTCGTCCGGCTACCACGCCATGATGGCCTGCGAGGTCCTGCTGATGATCGGCTGCGACTTCCCGTACCAGCAGTTCTTTCCCCAGGACGCCACGATCGTCCAGATCGACGTCCGGGGGGAGCAGCTAGGCCGGCGCACCAAGGTCGACCTCGGTCTCGTCGGCGATGCGAAAACCACGCTCCGCGCCCTGTTGCCCAAGCTCACGCAACACCAGGACGACAGGCATCTGAAGGCGGCCCGGGAACACTACGCCAAAACTCGCAAGGGTCTCGATGAGCTGGCGACCGCCGGGTCTGGGGCCCGCAGCCATCCTCAATACGTCGCCCGGGTGGTCGATGAGCTGGCCGCCCCCGACGCCGTTCTGACGTGCGACACGGGCACCCCGACAGTATGGGCGGCCCGCTATCTGACAATGAACGGCCGGCGGCGACTCCTGGGGTCCTTCAACCATGGATCCATGGCCAACGCGCTGCCTCAGGCCATCGGGGCGCAGGCCAGTCATCCGGGTCGTCAAGTCGTCGCCCTGTGTGGCGATGGCGGGCTCGCGATGTCGATGGGCGATCTGCTCTCACTCCGGCAGCTGAAGCTGCCCGTGAAGATCGTCGTGTTTCGGAACGACGCGCTGGCGTTCGTGGAGCTGGAAATGAAGGCGGCGGGATTCGTCGACTTCGCAACGGACCTCGACAACCCCGATTTCGCGAAGATGGCCGAGGCCGCCGGGCTCCTGGGGCTGACCGCGGCGAGGCCGGAACAGGTTCAGCCGATGATCGCCCAGGCATTCGCGCACGACGGACCCGCGCTGGTCGAGGTGCCCGTGCACCGGAGGGAGCTCGCCATGCCTCCGACGATCAACCTCGACCAGATGACCGGGTTCGGCATCTTCATGATCAGGGCGGTTCTCAGCGGCCGCGGCGACGCGATCGTCGACCTGGCCAAGACGAACCTCTGGCGTTGAGGAATTCCCCCTTGAGAGTTCCGAAAGCTGCTGCTCGTCATGTTGCCCGTTCTTGCGAATTCTCGTTTCCGGCGTGGCCTAGCTTCCGCGCGCATCGTCGGAAGGTAGAGTCGAGCGAAAAAGGAGAACGTGGGTGCTAAAAGGCTTCAACTATCCGCTCACACCGAAGGGCAAGTCGACCCTCAACCCCTCGCCTCCCTGGCACTATTCGGCTGATTTCCTCGACATCGAATTCTGGTCGGAGCCTTCCGCGGTGACGGCTGTGCTTCCCGCCGGGCTTGATCCGGACCCGGCGGCGAATGGCCACGGGCACGCGCTGTTCTACGATTGGCAATTCGCCGGCGAAAACGAGGAATATCTCGATCCGGCGCGCTATCAGTATCGCGAGTTCTTTCTGCTCGTGGATGCGCTCTACGAGGGCCAGCCGATCTCCTATTGCCCCTACATCTTTGTGGACAATGATGCCGCGATCGCCCGCGGTTGGACCCAGGGTTACCCGAAGCGGCTCGGGCAGGTCTTCCAGACCCGGTACTACGCCGCGACCGGCAAGGCGGGTCCGGCTCTTGCGCCGGGCTCGAAGTTTGCCGGCTCACTTACCGCCGGCGGCCAGCGACTCGCCGAGGCACTGGTCACGTTGAAGGAGCCTGTGACCGATCCGGCGCTCTTGAAGCAGCGACCCATCGTGAATCTTCTGCACTATCCCCAACTGGCAGCCGACAAGCAGGACGAGCCCGCGATCCACCAGCTTGTCGAGAACGTGCCTCATGATCTGAAGATCGAGCAGGCCTGGATAGGTGACGGCTCGTTGACGCTTCCCGTCTGCCGGAGCGAAGAACTCTCGGACTTGGCGCCCGTCCGCTGCGGTAAGGGCATACGGGCCTCCATGGCGTACATCGTCGACGATCTCAAGACGCTGAAGGACCTGACGAAAGGGTTCTCGCTCCTTGCTTAGAAAGCTATTCTCCGCGAACCTATGCGCGCATAGGACGGTTCGACGGGCCACCAACGAGTGACGCAGTCCCCGCCTCTCTGGTCGACGGGACACCAGGTGACCTGAAGGCCGCTCGTCCCTCGAGTTGTCGTGCTGCCTCGAACGACCGATGACCGGTGCGCCGCTTCTCCCGGCGCACGAGGATATGTAGCCAGACCGATCCGGGATCAGCGCAGGGCCGGCAGCGTGAAGTGAAACGAGGCGCCGTGGTCTGCGTTCGGTGTGGCCCAGAACCGACCGCCGTGCGCTTCGATGATGGAGCGGCTGATCGAGAGCCCCATGCCCATGCCTCCGGGCTTGGTGGTGAAGAACGGGCTGAACAGCTGGTCCACCGCGCTCGGCTCGATGCCCACGCCGGCGTCGCGGACGGTCACGATCACCTCGTCGGCGGCTCCGCGCGACCGGATCACGAGCTGGCGGGGCCGATCGTCGATCGACCCCATCGCCTCGACGGCGTTCATCACCAGATTTATGATGACCTGCTGCAACTGGACTCGGTCGGCTAGGACCGGAGGTAGCAGCTCTGCCAGATCCACCTGCGCGGCCACGCGATGGCGCTGCAGCTCGCTGCGCAGCAGCGGTATGACGTCGCGAATGACGCCGTTCACATCCTCGGTCCCCTTCTGGGTTTCGCCTTTCGTCGTCAGCTGCCGGATGCGCTGGATGACTTCCCCTGCCCGATGACCGTCCTTGATGATGGCGTCCAGCGAGTCGCGAACCCGATCGACGTCAGGGTCCGGCGGCGCCAGCCAGTTCAGCGAGGCGTTGGCGTCTGCGACGATGGCCGCCAGCGGCTGGTTGATCTCGTGCGCGATCGACGGGCGAGCTCGAGCTGAGCGTCGCGGATGCGCTGCTCGCGATCCCGCAGCATCTCCTCGGCGCGCCGCAGCTCGGTGATGTCGCGTGCGACGCCGCGGTAGCCGGTGAACCGGCCCTCGCCGTCGAACACGGGCTTACCGCTGGCCGACACGATCTGGAGCGTGCCGTCGGGGCGCCGGCGCTGGAAGACGAAGTCGCGGAAGGGCTCGTGGCGCTCCAGGATGGCCATGTGCTCTCGCCACTTCTGGGGTTCTGCGGCCACGTCGTCGGCGCCGTCCAGGCGGCGCCTTCCGAGCAGCTCGCTCTCATGGAATCCGAAGGCGCGGACCTGCTCGGACACGTAGGTGAACTCGTGCGCCGACCCCGTGGCCCAGAACCAGTCGGACGCCGTCTCCGCGTAGTCGCGGAGCACCTCCTCGCTCGCACGCAGATTCGCGTACGCCTGCTCCAGCGTCCGGCGCATGGTCTCGAACGCCGCGACCACGTCGTCGAGCTCGTCGTTCTCCGTGGGCGGTCGCCGCTGCAGCGAGAGCGGTGGAGGCGGCCGGAGCACGTCGTAGTGACGGAGGAAGCCGGCGAGCGCCGTGAGATGTCTCGTGACCAACCGGTGAGTGAGGTAGAGGACGAACAAGGATACGACGAAGATCGTTGCGCCCTGGCCGGTCAGGATGACGACGGCCTTCTCGCGGAGCGCGCGATAGACGTCATCGAAGCTGGCCTCGAGCGTCAGCACGCCGAGCTGGTGCTGCTCGCCGCGCGCGGGACGAAAGAGCGGGAACTGGTGCCTCACCGACGGGCGATCGCGGCGGGCCCCCCCGCTGACGACCATCGGATCGCCGCGGTCGGTGGTCTCGCGCACCTCGACGAAGCGCACGGCCGGGAAGCGCAGGATCCCCTCGATCTGCAGCTCGAGCTGACGCCGATCGAGGTTCCACAGGCCTTCGCCGAGGCTATGACCGTAACTGTCCGCGATCTCGGACATGCGGCCGTTGATAGCCCCCGTGTCGCGGCGGTAGTCCAGATAGAGCTGCGACAACGTCAGGACGAGCGTGCTGACGACGCTGAACAGGAGGACCCGGACCAGCAGACGCGGACCGATTCCGCGCCGCAGTCGATCGAAGACACGCCAGGTCGTCGTCATGCTATGCGAGCGCGCCGACATGTAGTCTCTGTATCACACGGTCGCGGCGCGCACCATTCGATCCGAGCGCACGGGCGAGCAACGTGACGACCTGTGGTACAGATAGGCGCTGAACGATGTTCGTTCTGATTGCGACAGCTTTGGTCGTCTTCGCGGGAGTCTCCCCGACCCCGTCGGCTGCGGCGCCACTGCAGCTGGTGACCGATCAATGGGTGCCCTACGAGAATCTGTCCGACGCCGCCGCGCCCGGATTCAGCACCGAGGTGCTCAGAGGCGTCTTCGCGGCGATGAAGCAGGAGGTCTCCTTCGAGGAGTTCCCCTGGGCGCGCGCGGCGCAGCTGGTGTTCCGCGGCGAGCGCGACGGCATCTTCACGGCCTTCTACAACGAGGAGCGCGCCCGCTACTGTCATTTTCCGAGCGAGCCCCTCGCCCGGGACAAGTGGATCTTCTTCGTGCGCACCGCGGACGTCGGGCGGCTGCGCTTCGCGTCGTTCGACGATCTGGTAGGGCACGATATCGCCGTGCTCCGCGGCGCCTCGATCTCTCCCGAGTTCTGGGATTTTGCCCGCCGCCATCAGCATGTCGTGGAGACGGCCAGCGACGAGGCGAACTTCCGCATGCTGGAAGCCGGTCGCGTCGACTACGTGGTCGCCAGCCACGTCAACGGCATGCGGCTGATCGCGTCGCTCGGCGTCGCGGGTAAGATCGCGCCCCTGCCCTCCCGCAGCCTGAAAGAAGACAACCTCTACGTGATCTTCAGCAAGCAACGCGTCTCGGCGGAGTTCGTCGTGCAGTTTTCGAACGCGCTCCGTCGATTCAAGCAGACGGCGGCATTCCGGGCGATCTACCGAAAGTACTTTCAGGACGCTTCGCCGGCCCCGAAACCGTAGGAATCAGACGACGCCACGCCGCGAACGGCGCGCGCTCCGCCGAGCGCTTCCATCGCCAGCCATATTGCCGCAACGAGAAAGACGAGCGACCCGGGCACCCACATGATCACACCCGCTATCGCCTGATCGTCGAGCGCCGACAGGCGACCCACCGTGACGGACGCGTACGCGGGATAGACCAGGCGGTCGGAAAACGTCAGGATGGCCGCGAGAATCGTGTTTTGAAGATCGGCGAGGAGCAGATACGGGATCATCGTCCACCGCGGCCACGACGCTCGGTCGGGCCAGGCATGGATCACGGGCCGCCAGAAGAGCATGGCGGTCGCGACGAAGCAGGCGTGCTCGACGTGGTGCCACGCGTGCGACCGAAGCGCCAGCTGATAGAGCGGCGCCGCGTGCCATATCCAGAACGCGAGCGCGAAGGACACCCAGCCGAACGCCGGGTGCGCGATGACGTGCGCCGTCGGCCGCAGAACGCGCGACGCCAGCGCGGCCGCGACCAGGCGGCGCATTGGCCGCGGGAGCCCGCGCAGGATCGGCGCGATCGGCGCGCCGAGCCAGAGCAGCGGCGGCGCCAGCATCATCAGCAGCTGGTGCTGCACCATGTGCGCCGACAGGCGCCCGCCGGCGAGCGTGTCGAGCGGTGACGCCAGCGCGACCGCGATCACTGCGAGGCCGCCGAGGAACGCTGCGAGGCGGCCCTTGCCGAAGCGCACCGGCATCCGCGAGGACAACACCCACCAGCCGCGCGTGTAGACCGCGGCGGCGGCGAGCAGCGCGGCCAAGGTCGGCCACGTGTCAGCGTGAGGCATCACTCCGCGCGCGCCGGCGGGCGCATGGCCACGGGCGTCCGCGCCGGCGGTTGATTCGCCGGCCGCAGCGTCTGGAGAAACGCCACCAGCGCGTTCACTTCCGCCGGCGTGAGGTTCTTGCCGTACGCCGGCATGTTGCCGCCGCCCTGCAGGACCTGCCGGATCAGCTGATCGCGTGTGAGTCGCGTCGCCACGCCGTCGAGCGCCGGGCCGCGCGCTCCGCCTTCACCACCGAGGCTGTGGCAGTTCCGGCACTGCTTGCTCTGGACCACGATCGCGCCCTGCAGCTCGAGTGGTGAGCGGCCTTGCACATACGCCACCGGCGTGGCGAGCGCCGTCGAGGCGTCCATCACCGGTGACCATGGCGACATCACGCCGAGCGCCGCGAGCGTCGTCACGACCAGGAGGATCAGGAGCGCGCTCAGAACGGCAACCGGCCGCCGCCGCCAGCTCTTCTCGCCGGTGGGCGAGAGCAATGGAACCGCGAAGAGGATCATGATCGCAACCGGCATGCCGACGAGCAGGATCGCCGTCTCCGTCCACGGCGGCAGCAGCGCCATCAGGGCGAACAGCGAAAGGAAATAGAAGTCGGGCCGCGGTGCCGCATCCGTGATCGTCGGGTCGGGCACGCCATGCGGCCCGTTGGGGCCGAAGATCGCGGCGCAGGCCAGCACGAGAAGAATCACGACACCTGCCGCCACCATGTCTTTCCGTACCGCCACGGGAACGAACGGCACCCCGTCCCGCTGCACGTCGGCCTCGTAGCGGGCGCGGTACGTCTCGCGATTGACCAGCCGTCCTGGCATCGGCCACTCGTTGACGCCGAGTCTCAGCACGAGCCAGACGTGCAGTCCGGTGAGCGCGATGAGCATCCCCGGGATCACGAACACGTGGAGCGCGAAGAACCGCGAGAGCGTTCGGCCGGCGATGATCGGCCCGCCCAGCATCACGTGCACGAGCGTGTCGCCGACAAAGGGTGCGCGCGCGGCGATCGACGCCCCGATTCCGAGCCCCCAGTAGGCATCCTGGTCCCACCTTAGTATTTGGCCGGTGAACGCCATCCCGAGCGTGCACAGGAGCATGAACACGCCGGCGATCCACGTCATCTCGCGCGGATACTTGTAGGCGCCGAACAGAAAGACCTGGAGGATGTGCAAGGTCATCACGGCCACCATGGCGTTCGAGCCCCAGAAGTGGACGGCACGGAGAAACGCGCCGAACGCGGCGGAATCGTTCAGGTACTGGAGGCTCTGATACGCCTGGTCGGCGGAGGGGACGTAGACGAGCGCCAGGCAGATGCCGGTGGCGATCTGGAGCACGAAGAGCGTGAGAGTCGCGCTCCCGAAGACGTACCACCAGCTCGCGGTTCTCCGTGGCACCGCATGGGTGGCGACGGGCGTGATCGCGCCGGCAAGCCCCGTACGGGCTTCGAGCCAGCCGGCGACCGAGCGCAGCGCTGCGGTGATCTTCGGCATCACACTGGTCCCGCCAGGGTCGGAAGCTGTCCGCCGCGCACCCAGAGCTGCCCGTTCCGGACTTCGTACTCGTACTCGAAGAGTCCGCGGGGCGGCGGCCCGGACGCGCGCGAGCCGTCCTCGTAGTAGACGCCGCCGTGGCAGGGACACATGAACAGCCGCGACTCCTGGAACCATCGAACGGGGCAGCCCAGATGCGCGCAGTTCACGGCGAACACCTGGAATTGCTCGTTGCCGACACGACGTACCCAGCACGCGATCTTCGCAGTCGGCCCGTCCCACGCCACGCGAAACGGGTTCTCGTACGTCGCCAGGCGCGTCTGGCCCTCGGGAAAGCGCGCCACCTCACCGAGCTTGATCCATGCCTGGCCGGCACGGCCGCGGACCGGCCCGAAGAGGTAGCCGATGATCGGAATTCCCGCCAGCACGGCGGCGAGGGCGCTCAGTGAAGCGCCCAAGCGTGAAGAGAAAACCGCGCCGCGACGGCGGCGCGGGCGGCAGGCAGTCGTGGTTCGCACACATCGGTCAAGATCCTCCCGACCGGCCTGGTACCGGCGTCCGTTTCGTGACGAGCCAGGCGACGACGTTCGAGATGTCCGCCGGCGACAGCGCGCGCCCAGGGATCTGCCCGCGCCAGTCGGGCATCCCGAGGTCCGCGCGTCCCGCGATCACGGTGGTACGCAGATGCTGATCGCTCACGAGCGCGAGATACGAGGGATCCACGATCGAGCGCGCCTTCGGCCCGCCGCCGCCATCCGCGCCGTGGCAATTCGCACACGCCGCGGCGAAGACAATGCTCCCGCGTTCCGGATCTCCGAGCGGAGCCGCATACGGCGGGACACCGTCACCTCGCAGCACGTCGGGTCGCGACCACGATGCCTGGAGCCCTTGCACGAGCGATTCAATCTGCTCGTCGGTCAGCGAACCGCCCGCGCTCAGCGCGAAGGCGGGCTGGGCCGTGCCTGGCAGGCCTTGCGCGATCACATGGCGAACCCGCTCCGAGGGAACGAGCGCCAGGTAGACCGGATCATTCAGGGGCCGCGCCGCACCGAGGCGGCCATCACGACCGTGACAACCCGCGCACTGCTGATCATAGAGCGCGTGGAACGCCGCCGTTTGCGCCTGAGGAGTGTCGCGCTGCGCTCGTGCTCTCGCCCGCCCCGGCAGGATGTCGCACCCGGCCAGGCTCACGAAGAGCAGCATCGCCACGGCGACGTTCAGGACGCCCACGACCGTCATGGCTTTCGCGATGCCTCGACACCGGCCCGTGCCGCGATCGGCCAGCTCTGCATCGTCGCCAGTGGCTCGGCCCGCGCGACGACGATACCGACGGCGAGCCCGAACCCAATCTGCGAGACGACGAACCACGGCCAGTCGACGCGCGCGTTCAGCATCGGGTCGACGATGCCGAGCACCGTCCACAGGATACCCGTCCACAAGAGCGGCGCGACGACGCCACCCCAGAGCATGTGGCGGCGGGGCAGCATCGGCAGGACGACGGCGTACAGCAGACCGACGAGCACCGAGACGAGTCCGTGAACGATGGTCCCGATCACGAGGGCCAGCAGGCTGAACGCACGAAGATCCGCGACGGTCGCATGCGCGAGCGACGGCATGACCACGGCCGAGAGCAGATTGATCGGGTACCACAGGCTCCGCTGCACGACCACGCCGTATACCAGCGCGAGCACGGCCATCGCGGCACCGCCGACGACACCACCTCTGATTCCGGCCGAGTACGGCTGGATCTCGACGGGCACGCGCGTTCGATGCGCACCTTCGCCGATGCTGGTGCGCTCGACCGCGGGGTGCAACGGCACGATCGCCGGGGACCGCAGCTCGACCGCAGGCAGCGTGATCTCCTCGGTCCGTTCCTCGGGAAGGACCTCGCGCCACCAGCCCACCGCGGCGATCAGCGCCAGGGCGATGCCGACCCAGCTCACGACGGCGTGTGTGACGAGCCCGGCGAACGCCAGGGTGATCCCGAGTGCCAGGACCATCGGCCAGGCCGTGGGCGCCGGCAGCTCGACTCTGTCCGATCGGTCGCGGAGTCCGTCAGGTGCGGGCGTCATATCCGGTCGAAGGCCATCAGCCCCAGGAGCAGGGGCAGATAAATGAGCGAAGCGAGCAAGACGTGACGCGCGGCGCGCGGGGACGGCACCAGGGCCTGCTCGACCCCGACCGCGGAGAATGCGAGCCCCAACACCAACGCGCCGGCGAGATAGATCGGCCCCGTCCAGCCGGCGACCGCCGGCAGCAGACTCACGCTGACGAGCGCCACGCACGCCAGGACGACCTGGCGCTCGGTGCTCGCGCCGTCAGGGTCGACGACCGGCAGCACACGCACGCCGGCACGCGCGTAGTCGTCGCGATAGAGGCGCGCGATGGCGAGTGTGTGAGGCAGCTGCCACAAAAAGAGGATCGCGAACAGCACCCACGCGCCCGGCGCGACGTCGCCGCGTGCGGCCGCCCATCCCGCGACCGGCGGGAGTGCGCCGGCCACCGCGCCCACCAGGGTGCAGAGCGGGGTCCGTCGCTTGAGCGGCGTGTACGCGAACAGATACAGAATCGTCGTGGCCAGCGTGACCAGCGCGACGAGGGGGTTGACCAGGGCCGCGAGGTACGCCGTACCGAGTAGCGTGAGGGCGACGCCGAACAGCCACGCTTCGAGAGGCTGCAGACGGCCCGCGGGCAGCGGCCGGGCGCGGGTGCGATCCATCCGCGCGTCGAGGTCTCGCTCGCGGTACTGATTGAGCGCGAGCGTCCCGCCGGCAGCGAGGAGCGAGCCGATCAGCAGGTGAATCATGCGGAGGTAGTCCGCTGGGCCGGTCAGCGCCACGTCGTAGCCCATGAGCGTCGTGACGAGCACCATGAGGACCACCCGCGGTTTCGTGAGGGCCACGAAATCCGCCGCGAGCTGGCGGCGGTCGCGCGCGGCGAGCCTGACGACCACATCAGAGTAAGCTCCGCCCATACTCTTCTCCCGTGCTCAGCGCCCGATCACGTAGACAACAGTGAGGACGACGATCCAGACCGCGTCGACGAAGTGCCAGTACCAGGACACGAGCTCCACGCGCTCGGCGTGGGCGGGCCTGAGGGCCCGCGACCAGGCGAACACGCTGATGAGCGACAGCATCACGAGCCCGACGATCACGTGCGAGGCGTGCAGGCCGACCAGCGCGTAGAACGTCGTCCCGAACAGATTCGTCCCGATCGTCAGTCCGTCCCGCGTGATGAGCCGTATCCACTCGGCCGTGGTGCCGGCGAGGAACACGACCGCCAGCAGTACCGTCGCCAAGAGCCAGGCGCCGCAACGGCGAACGGCGCCGCGGCCGAGCGCGCGCACGGCGAGCGCCACCGTCACGCTGCTAGAGAGCAGGCACACCGTGCCGGGTACCGGGACGGACAGGACCTCTCTGGGCGTCGGCCCGCTGAGGCTCCTTCCGAGGTCGTAGAGATAGGCGACGACGAAGACCGCGAAGAGCGACGCCTCCGCGACGATCAGGCCGACCATCCCGACGCGCGCGGCCGACGCGCGTTCCATGTCGGGCGCGCTCATGCCATGGTCTTTGTCCCGTGCGTCCGCCGTCGCCGTGAGCATGGCTCGTCTCACTCAGCGGCCGCGACCGCGCTCAGCACGTCCTTCGGCGGGATCGCACTGGGCGGAAGGGTCGATATCATCACGTCCTCCGTCCGGCTCCACACTTCGTTTCGTGTGGCGCCAACACTCTATAGATGGCGCCGACACTCTATAGATGTCGACGGCGAGGCCGAGGTCACAGCCCGGGCAGGATCGTCTGCGTGAGGTGGTGGTCGAGCGAGGGCAGCAGCTCGACGATGCGCTGCAGGTGCTCGATTTCGGCCACGAGTGCTCCGCGTGCGGCCGGAGGCCACTCGGCGAGCTCGGTTGAACGAGCCGCGTCGATTGTTCGCTCGAGAGCGCTCAGAGGACCGGACAGGTCCGGGCGCGGCTGTTCCGCCAGCGCCGAGGCCGCCGCGTACGCCCGGCGATAGCCGCGTGAGCCGGGTCGGGCCATGGTGTGCCGTGCCTGAAGCATGCGGAGCGCGAGCTCCAGCGAAGCGCGGATGGCGGTCTCGACACTCGTGAGCGCTGCCTGCAGCGGTTCCGAGAGCGGCGGCCGTGGGTTCGCCGAGCGGCCGCCGCAGATGGCCGCGATGCGGTAGCCGATACGGACGGCACGCCCACCCGCGACGATGGCCGCCTGCGTATCGACGCCACCCGCGAACGCTTCGGCCCGCGCCTCGTCGGCAAGCCTCAGGATGTCAGGAAGGGTCGCGAGAATTCGCTGACGAGCGGCCGCCGCCTGCGCGACCGTGAGCTGAGCTGACCCGGGCTGCGGGAGTAACTGAAGCATCTCTCGCACGACGTCGGTAAAGCGGGCGACCAGCTGGCGTCCGGCATAGTCCGGGGCGACGACGCGGAAGGCGAGGAAGAGCGCCGCGGTGTCGAGCAGCGTGCCATAGACGCGCCACAGCGCCGTGGTGACGTCCGCGTGCGCCTGCTCGGCAAGCGCGACGATCACGAAGGCGACGACGATTTGCACACCGACGTACGAGAACCGTGGTCCGCCGAGTGCCAGATACGCGGATGGCATCGTGACCGCGAACAGCAGGACCGCCAGCGCGGGCAGCTCCGAGATATTCGGCATCACCGCGATCGTCGCGATGATCGCGACCACACAGCCGATCGCGGTGCCGATGAAACGCGTACCGGCGCGGCGGATGGTCGCGCCGTGGCTCGCCACGGCGAGAAATGCCGGATGCCAGAGGATGTTGAAGAGGTCCGCGGTGTCGGCGACGATACCGATCAGATAGGCGATCGTCGTGCCGAGTCCGACCCGCACGCCGTAGCGCGCCGCATACGGGTCGATACGCGGAAGCGCGACGCCGTTCGGTCTCGCGGCTGTTGTCACCCGTTCCCGAAGCTCTGCGGGCGACAGGTGCAGGCTGTCGGCCAGGCTGACCAGCGCCCTGACGAACGCGTCCATGTTGGCTTCCTCGGCGATGTCCACGTGCGCCAGGGTGCCGGTCCGCCGGAGCGCCAGTTGCTGCGATTCCACCGCCGCGATGGCCTCGCGATGGTCGGGCCATCGTGCGCCCGCCTGCGTGGCCACGGTCGTCTCGCGAGGGCGACGCCCTCGCGCCTCCTCCTCGAACGCGCGGAGCGCGTCGTCGAGACTGGCGACGAGCACGCTCAGCTGCGGCGCGAGCAGACGCCGATAGGTCCGGCCCACGTCGTGCCGGGCGAGCACGTCCATCGTGTCCGTCAGCGTCAACGCGTGGTCGACGACGACGACGGCGAGACAGAGAAACGCGACGTCGTCGCGATACCGGCCTTCCTGTCGGACGCGCTCCAGCAGCTGTATATCGCGGGCGAACTGCGACGAAATCGGCGCCTCGACGCGGATGGCCTCGAATCGCTCGGCGGTGAAGCGGGCCGTCACCTGATCGAGGCGCGCGCGCGCGCACGCGAAGCCGGCGGCGAGCGCGCTGGCCAGCGTGGCTGCCGTGTCGTCGGGCGCGAACAGCCGTGAGAACACGGTCGCCGTCACGATCCCGACCGCGTAAGCGACCGAGATCTCGCCCACCGCGGTCGGCATGCCGGGCGGGTCGAACACGCCCACGTAGAACGCAGTGAAAGTGGGATAAAGCAGGGCGAGCAGCTCCAGTGGCGCGTTCGTGATCGGGCAGAAATACGCGACGAGCGTCACACCGGCGAAGAACGTCGGTAGGAGCAGCCAGGGAAGCTGCACGAGCACTCCGGCGACCGTGATGCCGAGAATCGCGCCGGCGGCCGTGAGCGCGAGCCGGGGCGGCAGCTTGCGCCAGGTACAGACGTTGCTCGGGAGCAGCCCGAAGAAGGCCGCAACCGGGGCGGCGAAGCTCGGCACCTGGAGCGACCACGCGACCACGAGCGCCGTCACCGTGCCGAGCCCCATGAACGCGGACCGCCGCCAGCGTCCCGGCGTCGGCGCCAGATCCGCCCAGAACGACTCGATCATTCCGGGCGTCGGGTGGATCTGCCGCGGTACCGCCGGGACGACGCTCACGAGCGACCTCGTGCTCAGCGCGGCGGCGCCGCCGCGGCCACGGGACGTGGCGGAAAACCGCGGATGGTGACGACGGCGGTCGTGCCCATCCGGAACGGGCGCTCCGCGTCGCGCTCCTCGAGCTGGACGCGAACCTGGAACCGATTGGCAAGTCGCACCCAGTTCAGCGTGCGCCGCACCTCGGGCAGCACCCCGACCGTGGCGCCATCCTCGGGTCGATTGGCCCAGCCGATCCCCTGCACCACCCCGCGAAACGATCGCCGCGGATACGTGACGAGATACACCTCCGCCTCCATCCCCGGCTGGATGGACGCCATATAGGTCTCGCTGAAGTTCGCGAGAACGTACCAGGCCCGGTTGTCCACCAGAGCGACGACCTGCTGGCCCTGCCGGGCGTACTCGCCTACGGCGATGTTCAGGTTCGTCACGTAGCCGTCGAAGGGCGCGCGCAGCTGACAGTAGCCAACGTCGAGCTCGGTCGCCCGCACGCCCGCCTTGGCGGCCTCCACGCGCGCGTTGAGATGACCGACCTGGGCCAGGAGGTCTTCGGCCCGAGAGTGCTCGTGGTGCGATTGGTCGACCGCAAGGGCCGCATCGCGGCGAGCGGCCACGGCGTGGTCGACCGTGGCGGCAGCCGCCCGCGCGCGTCGTCGCGCTTCCTGCAGCGCGGCCGCGCTCACGTCCCGGCGGCTACGGGCCTCGGCCACGCGATCCGCCGTCACGAACCGGCGCCGGAGCAGTGGCTCGACCCTGCCCAGATAGTCCTCCGCGTAGTCGGCTTCGGCCTGCAGCTTGGTGATCGCCGCCTCGGACGCCGCTCGCTCCTCCTCGGCGCGTGTGAGCTGCGCGGTCGCCGACGCCAGGCTGGCCTCTCGGCGACCGACCTCGGATCCCGCCGTGGCGATTGCCTTCCGCTGCGCGTCCACTTCTTTGAGGGAGAGGGCCAGATCGGCGCGGGCGCGAGCCAGTCGCGCCTCGTAGGGACGGCAATCAATGGCGAAGAGCAGGTCTCCCTGGCTCACGTGCTGATTGTCCACGACGCGCAGATCCACGATGGGACCGCTGACCTGGGGCGCGATCCCGACGACGTTGGCACGCACAGCGGCGTCGTCGGTGCGCGGCTGCACGAACGTCAACCGATAGGCGTAGAGGCCGGCGAGCACAGCGACGACGACGATCGAGACGCCGAGCGCGCGGCCGAGGACGAAGCGGGCTAAGGCGGCACGCGCGCCCGCGTCCATACATCAGGCTCGATAGAGGACCAGCCAGGTCGCCACGGTCAGGAGCAGCCCGAGGCTCGCATATATAAGGACCGGCGGTCCCAGGTGCGGCTCGAGCCCAGCGACGACGAAGACGAGCCGAACGGCGACGGTGAGCGCGACGCCGACGAGCATCGCCACCATCCACGCCGGGAAGAACGAGCCCGCGACGTTCAGCACGGGGTCACAGGCCGCTGCACACAGGACAAGGGCGGCACCGCCCGCCACGCGGCTGGTCATGCTCTTGAGACGCTTTTCACCATGCCAGGGTAACGGCGCAGTTACTTTACGGTCGCCGGCGGCGTCCTACTCGACGGAGGTATGGCTATGGCGACCAACACCGGGTAGACCAGGCCCGACTCGCAGAGTACGAAAGGTAGCCGATGGCGATGGCTTTGAAAGCTGGAGTGCTGATGGCCGTCTGCGTCGTCCTCGGCGTCCTGCCCGCGCCGGTCGCCGCGGACAATGTACGCGGCGTCTTCGACCAGATGAGCCCCAGCGTGGTGGTTATTCGCGGCCGGGGCCGTGACATCGGCGTCAACGGACGTGGCCTCACGTACATCACGGAGATCGGCTCCGGCGTCGTGGTCAGCGCGCAGGGCGACGTGATCACAGCCGCCCACGTCGTGCAGGCGATGGACGAGATCACCGTCGAGTTCGCCGATGGCGCGACCGTGAGCGCTCACGTCGTGGCGTCCGAACCGGCGGCGGACCTCGCCCTGCTTCGCGTCCACACCACCCCGGGGTCGTTCAAAGTGGCGCCGCTCGGGGACTCCGACAGCGTCCGCGTCGGCAACCAGGTTCTGGTCGTGGGCGCCCCGTACGGGCTCGGCCGTTCGCTGAGCGTCGGCTGGATCAGCGCTCGCTATCCGCCGAACACGGTGTATCGAGCGATGCCACTCGCCGAGTTCTTTCAGACCACGACGCCGATCAATCAGGGGAACTCCGGCGGCCCGATGTTCGACCTCGGCGGCCGGGTGATCGGCATCGTCAGCCACAACATCTCGAAGTCCGGGGGCAGCGAAGGGCTCGGCTTCGTGGTGACCTCGGAAGGACAGATCGTCGCCGGTGAGGTCGCGGAGATTCTCAACGTGCCGCAGCCGGCCGGCTACCTCGTGAAGACGGTGGCTCGCGGATCACCGGCATGGTCGGCCGGCGTCCAGGACGGCGACCGCGTCGCGCGCGTGAACGGGGAGGACATCGTGGTGCGCGGCGACATCATGCTCGCGGTCGGAGGGGTCGAGTTCGGACCGGGCGAAGCGGTGGTGCAGCGGATCCGGGAGCGCATGGAAGCGGCAAAATCGGGAGACACGCTCACGCTGAAGATTCTGCGCGCCGGCAAGGTGCTGGAGCTGACCGTGCGCGTGCCGTGACGCCGCTCGAGGTCTACGAGCCGCTCATCGTCACCAGCCGATCAGAACGAGGCGTCCTAGAGGTAGAATGCGGCTTCCGATGCACTCTCCAGGACGCCGGTGCGGGCTGGCGCTTGTTGTCGTGATCGGCGCACTCGGTGGATGCGCGGACCTGCCGGTGCCTGTGCGGGCTCCGTACGCCGCGGCCCCGCGCTCATTCTCGACGCCCTGGTCGCCTCCGCCCGGGGTGACGACCCAGCGTCCTCGCACGCTCGCCGGTCCCGAGACGCAAATCGATCCCCAGACCCTGTACGGCCTCGCCGATCTCATCGACTTCGCGCATCGCACCAACCCCGAGACGCGACGGGCGTGGGAAGAGGCACGCGCCGCGGCCGCCCAGGCCGCGCGCGCCGAGGCGGCGTACTACCCGACCTTGTTCGCGATGGCCAACGGCGGTACCTCGCGGGAAACCCACGCGGCTCCGGGCGGGACGTTCACGACCGAAGGCCCGGGCGTCAATCCGCAGCTCCAGCTCAACTGGATCCTGCTCGACTTCGGTCGTCGCCACGCCAGCGTCGAGCGCGGCGGCCAGGAGCTCCTCCGCGCCAACTTCGCGTTCAACCGCAAGCTTCAGGAAGTGGCCTTCGCCGTGGCCAAGACCTACTTCGGACTGGACGCGAGTCGCGCTCGGGTCAGCGCGGCGAGCGCCTCGCTCGAATCTGCCACGGCCGTGGAGGAGGCGGTGGACGCGCGGCTACAACGAGGTCTGGCCACGCAGCCCGATATCCTGCTTGCGCGGCAGGAGCGGGCTCGCGCCGCCTACGAGGTGCAGGACGCGCTGGGCGGCGTGAACGATGCGCAAGCCGCCCTCGCCGAGAGCCTTGGAATCCCGCCGACCGGGCTCATGCGCACGGCCGATCTCTCGGTCGTGCCGCTTCCCAGCGAGCTCGCGGAATCGGTGGAGCAAATCATCGACCGCGCGTTCGCTCGCCGGCCGGACCTGGCCTCGCGTCTGGCGGCCGTGCGGGCCCGGGAGGCTGACGAGCGGCGCGCGCGAGCGGAGTTCTGGCCGCGTCTGTCGTTCTCGGGCGCGGTCGGCCAGGCGGTGCAGCGGTATCGCGTGGGCCCACCCTCCGGGACGTTCACCACGAACGAAACGGAGTATGGCGCGTTCCTCAACTTCGAGTGGAGGCTGTTCGACGGCTTCGAGCGCGAGAACGCGCTGCGCGAGGCGACCTCCGTGCGCGGCGTGGCCGAGGCCGACCTGGCCGCGCTCGAGCTGAAGGCAATCCGCGAGGTGTGGAAGGCCTACGCGGACGTGAAGACGGCGCTCCGGAAGCACGAGTACGCGCTGGCGCTGCTCACCGCGTCCGAGGAAGCCTACGCGTCGACGCTCGAGTCGTATCGTTCCGCAGGGCTGGCGACGGTCCTCGATCTGCTGGCGGCACAGCGCGATCTCGCCCGCGCCCGGACCACCCAGATCCAGAGCCGCGCCGAGCTGCTGACGACGTCCGCCGCCCTGACCTTCGCCGCCGGCGACTGACGCTCTCTCATCCGCCGTGTCGCAGTTCCTGCCGGCGGCGCAGGTGACAGCCGCTCGGCTTCGCGTGAATCCCGAAGACCTGGTATCTGGCGTGCCCGGCGACGGCGAGGGAGCTTACTCGTGCGGGCCGTCGGGATCGTCCGGGTGCTTGAGGTCCCAGAGCGGCCGGCGGCTGGCGGCGACGGGTACGGTCTCGAAGTTATAGGGCGGCGGCGGCGACGCCGTCGCCCACTCGAGGGTCCACGCGTCCCACGGGTCGTTGCCGGCCGGCGCGCCCCGTCGCAGCGAGATCACGACGTTGACCACGAAGACGAGCACCGCGAGTGCCTGGAATGGCACCCCGAGCGACGCGATCAGGTTCCAGAGGTCCCAGCCGCGGTCGGCGGGATACGTGTAGATGCGGCGCGGCATGCCGAGCATCCCGGCCCAGTGCATCGGCACGAACGTCAGGTTGAACCCGACGACGAACAACCAGAAGTGCCAGCGCCCCAGCCGCTCGCTCAGCAGGCGACCGGTCACCTTGGGGAACCAGTAATAGATCGCGCCGAAGATCGTGAAGATCAGGCTGCCCACCAGGACGAAGTGGAAATGCGCCACGACGAAGTACGAGTCGGTGAGCTGCCAGTTGAAGGGCACCACCGACAGGATGATGCCGGTGAGGCCCGCGCACAGGAACTGGAAGAGGAACGCGCAGGCAAAGAGCATCGGCGTCGCGAACCGGATCCGCCCGCCGTACATGGTGGCGACCCAGTTGAAGATCTTGATCCCGGTGGGGATGGCGATCAGCATGGTCGACGCCGCGAAGGCGGAGTTGAGGGGCGCCCCCATGCCGACCGCGAACATGTGGTGGGCCCAGACTGTCATCGAGAGGAAGCCGATCGCGAGCGACGCCGCTACAACCATGGGATAGCCGAAGATCACCTTCCGCGAGAAGACGGGGATGATCTCGGAGATCATGGCGAAGCCGGGGACCATCAGGATGTACACCTCGGGGTGGCCGAAGAACCAGAAGAAGTGCTGCCACATGACCGCGGACCCCCCGGCCTGGGTGTCGAAGAAATGCGCGCCGAGGAACCGATCGAGGAGCAGCATGATCTGCGCCGCCGTCAGCGGAGGCAGCGCCATGATCGTCATGCCGGAAACCACCAGCATCATCCAGACGTACAGCGGCATGCGGCCGAGGCTCATCCCGCGACAGCGCCTGGTCAGGATGGTCGCGACGAGATTGATGGACGTTGCGACCGTTCCGAATCCGGTCACCAGGATGGACAGGTTCCAGTAGTCGGTGCTGTTCCCCGGGGAGAACGCGCGTCCGGTCAGCGGCGCATAGGCGAACCATCCGACGTCGGGAGCGGAGCCCGCCCCGTAGAGGCCGTCCCCGCCGAGGAAGCTGAAGTACAGCAGCAGCGCCCCGAACAGAAAGACCCAGAAGCCGAACGCGTTCAGCCTCGGAAACGCGAGGTCCTGGGCGCCGATCATGAGCGGCACCAGGTAATTGGCGAAGCCGAAGACGATCGGTATGCCGACCAGGAAGACCATCGTGGTCCCGTGCACGGTGAACAGGCGGTTGAAGACCTGCGGGGAGACGACGGTGTTCCCGGCGATGGCGAGCTGCCAGCGTATGACGCCCGCCTCGAGACCCGCGATCAGGAAGAATGCGAGGCCCGCGACGACGTACATGACGCCGAGACGCTTGTGGTCGACGGTGACGACCCACTCGTGGAGTCGCGTGAGGAGCCCGGCCGGCTCGCGCTCGGCGTCCCGGGCCGTGATCGGAGGGGCAACGACGCTCATGGTCGGCGGTCTCCTAGCGAAGAGTCGTGAGGTACGCGACCAGCTCATCGAGCTGTTTGCCGGAGAGGTTCATCGCCGGCATACGGGCGCCGGGCTTCAGCACGGCGGGATCCTTCACCCAGGCCCGCAGCGTCTCGGGCGTATTGGAGGCCACTCCGGCCCCGATCGTCGCGCGGCTCATCAGATGGGTGAGATCCGGCCCAAAGACGCCGTTCGCCGGCGTGCCCCTGACCGTGTGACAGCTGATGCACGCGACGGACGTGAACACATCACGCCCCGTCCGGCTTTCGGGAACTTCAGCCGCTACCGCCTGCTGCGCCGCAACCCACCGGTCGAACTCGTCCCTCGGGTGCACGGTGACCCTGAGGAGCATCCACGCGTGCTGCACGCCGCAGAACTCGGCACACTGCCCGACGTACGTGCCGGGCGTCCGCGGCTCGACCCAGGTCCGGTTGGTCTTGCCGGGGATGACGTCGGTCTTGCCCGCGAGCTGCGGGATCCAGAAGCTATGAATCACGTCGGCGGACTGGAGCGTAATGAACGTGCGCGTCGGCCGGGCGGCGTCGCTGACCGGGACGTGCAGCTCGTTAGCCGTCACGATCCCCAGCCGCGGATAGCGGATCTCCCACCACCACTGGTTCCCCACCACCGTGACCTCGACCGTGTCGCGCGTCGCCGCCGGCCGCTCGATGGCGAAGATGTACCGGGTGGTCGTCAGGAACAGGATGATCACGATGAGAAACGGCACGACGGTCCACGCCAGCTCGATCTGCGTGCTGCCGTACACCTGAGGCGGGTCGCGACGGTCGTCTCCCGGGCGGTGCCGGTAGCGGATGATCGCGTAGACCGTCACGCCCGCGACGACGATGAAGATGAACGTCACGATCGCGAGCACCAGGAACGACAGGTCGCGAATGGCAAACGCCGGGGTGGATACCGGCGCGAATATGCTCGGCGTCGCTGGGCCCACCGTCGGCGCGGTAACGTTCATGCCTTATAGATGCTGCTCTCCGGGCAGCGGTGACAGCCCTCATGACCGGGGCGCCCTCGACGGGAGCAATCTACTTTGGGAGGGTGGGAATCTTCTCGTCTGCGTCCGCGGCGACGACGGGCGGCGTCTCGACTGGCGGCTCGGCGACGGCTCTGCGCGCTCGATACGCGCTCGGCGTCATGCCCGTGATGCGCCGAACCGTCGTCGCGAAATGACTCGCGGTCCTGAACCCCACCGCGCGCGCGATCGAGCTGATGGCGGAGGTGGACTCGGTCAGCAGAGCGGTCGCGGCGTCGATCCGGCGGCGCACAACGAAGCGATGTGGCGATACACCCGTGGCCCGCTTGAAGAGCCTCGCGAAGTGATACCGGCTCATGTGCGTGACTGCCGCGAGCTCCTCGAGCCGAAGCTCTCGGTGCAGATTGTTCTCGATGAACGCGGTCACGCGGCGAACCTTGCTCTCGGCAAGGCCGCCGACGACCACGGGCGGCAGCCGCGTGTCGCGTCCGCGGTCGGCCCGCCCCATTGGGGCGTGATCGCGCTGTTGTTCACTGCGTCTCGCTTTCTTGGCTCTTGTGACGCCCTTGAATGTCGGTTGTCATCACGACGCGCTCTGCCTCAATCCCATCGCCTACGTCTTCGGCAGCTTACCGCTGTTGCTCGGCCAGCCGCCATTCCCTCGCGAGCCGCAGATAGACATCATCGAACGCCGCTCTATACCTGGCGTTGGGACGACGCGGAGGCGGCGAACGTTACCGTTGACCCCGCCGGGCCGTCGTCACAAGAGCGTCGAGACGACGGGGTGGCGTCGCGACTACCGCGCCTGCACAGTGTTTTAGGCCGCCTCTAGCGGCGGCCGTGGAGTATGTCGCACCAGCGCCGGTTGTCGTCGCCGCCCGCCTCGGCGCTCCCCGACAGGTACGCGGAGGCGATCACCACTTCGTCGTCGGCGCCATCTCGCGCCGGAGAGTGCGATTCGCACCAGCGCACGTCGAGAATGTCCTGGCTCGGGTCGGCATCGGGCTCACAACCGGGGCAGTATGCGCGCGCGACATACGGGCTGTCCGAAAGGTAATCCGTCGCCGCCCCAGTGCTCATGTCACCGCACCTCCTGCCTCTAGGATGCCGAGCGAGGTCAGCGGGTTTCGCTGATGTGGGCGCTACGGCCGCGGCGAGATCGATCGGGGATCGGTGCGCGAGGAGTTGGGTCAGCGCTCGGGGCGATGCGGCCCGTGATCGGCGTCCGCCCTGAGCACTTTCCCGCCGCCGGCTGGCGAAACCCCGTGGTGGCGAAGCTCGGCGTGGACGAGCGGCAGCACGTCGATTCCAAGC
>VBFO01000019.1:22262-24143 GCA_005881025.1 Chloroflexota bacterium
TGTCCCCGAGCGCCCACACGACGCGCCGGCCGATCGAACGTTTGTCGGCGCTGAGCCCCTCGACCTCGAGCTGGACGTCGGTCACGCGGTACGGCGAATCGTTCCGGACTAACCCTTCGATTCTGGGCGTCGGCGTCTTGCCCTCCGGCTCGGGCTCCCAGCTCACGTGAAACCATCCGTCCCAGTCCGCAGCCCGTGAGGGGGATGCCAGGGCGAGCAGAGCCAGCACGAGCGCCAGATGAATTCTCATCGCAACCACCCTCCCCACAGCCCCCAGTCCATCCCGTCGTTCTCGGCCCATAGCTCGCCCTCCGCGATCTCCCGTTCCGTCGCCAGGCGCTGATATTCCACGTACTGCTGGGGCCCGCCGATATAGAGGCAGTGGCAGCTCACCGGATCCGCGTAGGTGTACGCCACGTCACGGCCCACGCCGCGCGCCACGAGCCTGAACGGCGGCATCGAGGCGAGGTTGCGCGCCTGCTCGGGGCTATCGGCGTTTCGCTTCTGGAACCCGGCCTTCGCGAGAAGCTGCTCTGTGTCCGCGTCCTGTCCGCGCAGCGTGGTGCAGCCGGACAAAGCCGCCAGTGCAGTAACGAAGAGCCCCGCCACCACGATGACACCCAAGCGGGCACGAATCGTATTGCTCATCTCCCTCTCCTGTTCTGCTGTCTTGGAGCCGCTAGCGGCGAATCGCAGATCTCGGGCACAGGATTTCCGCAATAACGCGCAGGAGGGCCCGCGGCGGGCCATCTGCGCCGCCGACGGCGCGCCCGTGCGTGCTCCAGCCCGTGTGCTTCGCGCCACTCGAGCGCGGCGAACGTGACGACGATGATGGCGACAGACACGAGCAGCAAGTGCGAGCCTCCCACCGTTTAGAGGCTGTCCGCGGGAGCGTCGTTACAGCGAAACGACGGTGATCTCCGCCTCGAAATCAGTGAATTCAGGGCTCAAGCGCAACTCATCGTCCCTGCCCGTCGTCCCAAGAGCGTTATGACTGCGCACGCGTTTTCTCTGCTCTTCGCCGCCGTCCTGGCGAACCAGGCTGGAGTGCCGCTTCCAGTCGTGCCATCGCTGGTGGCCGCTGGCGCGCTGTCAGCTCATGCCGGCACGGGCATGGTCCCCTCGATCCTGGTGACCGTGGTCGCGGCACTCGTGGCGGACGCCATCTGGTATGGCCTCGGTCGCTGGCGGGGGCGAGAAGCGCTCCGAACGGCGGCTCGGCTCCTGCGACGATCGGCAGAGTATGTCGACCACGCGGAGGGGCGCTTCCGTGATCATCAGTTAGCTTTTCTGTTCGGCGGCCGATTCGTTCCCGAACTGAACCCGATCGCGGCCGGCATGGCGGGGGCGGCGCGCTTGAGGCCGAGGCGCTACAGCGCTATCGCAATCGCGAGCGCGCTCGCATGGGCGGGGGGGTGGACGGGCGCCGGCTACGCGCTCGGTAACGTCGCCCGCGAGGCTCCGGTGCCGCTCCTGTCCCTGGCGACACCAGTCGTCGTCATCGGCGCGATCCTCGCGGTCGGCCTGGCGTTGAAGCGTCGACGGCGGCCGCGCCATGACCATCGTCTTCCTGGCGGTGATGATGGCCGCATGGTAAGTCGCCGGGCTGCGTCCTTCGGGTCATGAGTGCGCCTCCGGGGAGCCGGGCGGCGCTCTACGACCGCCTGTCGATGGGGCTCCTCGTGCTGACGGCGGTCAGCGGCATCGTCGATGCCGTCAGCTTCCTGGGGCTCGGCCACATCTTCACGGCCAACATGACGGGCAACGTTGCCTTCCTCGCGTTCGCCGCTGTTGGCGCGCCGGGCATATCGGTCGCGAGCTCGATCATCGCGCTGGCCGCATTCCTGAGCGGCGCGGTGCTCGGCGGTTACTTCGGTCGTG
>VBFO01000020.1 GCA_005881025.1 Chloroflexota bacterium
TCCTCGAGGCGTGCCACCTCGACCATCTGATCCACCAGGCGGCTCATCTCCTGTGTCTTCGCCTCCAGCGCGGGCAGAGACCTTGCCTCGAGCCCCCGCCTGGCATTCTCGTCAAGGTCTCGGAACAGGGACAGATATCCGCGCAGGACGGTGAGGGGGGTTCGCAGCTCGTGCGCCACCAGGTTGAGGAATGTGGATTTCGACTGCTCGAGCTCCAGCAGTCGCTGGCGCTCAACCTGCTTGCTGGTCACGTCCTGGGTGATCTTGGCGAATCCCCGCAGCTTGCCTGCGGAGTCGCGGAAGGCGGTGATGACGACGCTCGCAAAGTAGCGAGATCCATCCTTGCGAACGCGCCAACCTTCGTCAGTCGCCTGCCCGTTGGCGGCGGCCTCAGCCAGGTTTCGCTGGGGCCTGCCTTCGGCTATCTCCTCCGGCGTGTAGAACATCGACAGGTGGCGGCCGACGACCTCGTCGGCCGAGTAACCATTTATCCTCGCCGCGCCGCTGTTCCAGCTGGTGATCATCCCGTCGGGATCCAGCAGAAAGATGGCGTAGTCCTTGACGTTCTCGACCAGAAGCTGAAAGCGCTCGGCCAGCTCGATGTGTTCTGTGATCTCGCGATTGACCTCGAGGATGGTGCCTGACTCGAGATCCAGGACCCAGCGCCCGTCGACGTGGACCTCGGTGCCGTCCTTCCGGCGCTGTATCAGCTTGCCGCTCCATTGCCCGGTGCCAACAACCGCCTCGTAGGCGGATTCGGGGGACTCCGGGTACCGCGTCTCGAGGAGCTCACTCGAGATCCGTCCGATGGCTTCTTCGCGTGAGTAACCGTACATTCGGACGGCTCCCGCGTTCCAATAAGTGATCTCATGGCTCTGAGCTTTGATGGTGAAGATCGCATCGAAGGCGAGATCCAGCAGCCGGACAGCCTCGGACTCGCGACGTTCCGCAGCCATTCCCAACAGCGTACCGGCAGGTACCGGGCGATTTCACAGCAGCAGCCCGCGCCCGATGCCCGGGATCGGCGGATCCTCTTCATCGAGGACGATCGCTTCATCGCGGACATGTACCGCATGCGGCTGGAAAGCGACGGGTGGACTGTCGACGTGGCGGGCGACGGTGAGGCCGGTTTCAGGCAGGCCCTGGCCGATCCGCCCGCACTGATCCTGCTCGACATCCTGCTGCCCCGGCTCGACGGCATCGAGGTTCTGCGCCGCCTGCGGGCAAACCCTGGGACCAGCGAGGTGCCTGTCCTGATCGTGTCGAATGCCTCCGGCCTGTCGGGTCGGGAGAGCGAAGCCCGTGAGCTCGGCGTAGTCGACTGGCTCGTAAAAGCCAACACGACCCCGGCACGGCTTGCCGACCGGGTCACTCGAATCCTGGGGAACTGATCCTCGCGCGGCGTTTCCTTTGTAGGAGGGGCGAGTGCCTCAAAAGAAGCACGTTCGTGGCGTAGGTCCCAAAGAGCAGCGCCAGTACGAGCACATTGTCGAATCAGCCAGGAAAGAAGGGCGATATGGCAAGCGGGCAAAAGAGGTCGCCGCGCGAACCGTTCTCAAGCAACATTCAGAGAAGGGACACACCCAGGGCCGGTAGCGCGGCGCGAGCGATCACGTTCGGCGGGCTTGACCCGCTGCGCGCGACTTTTCTACTGTTCATCGCCGCCGGCTTGATCCTGATCATCAGCTTCTTCTACGAGACGTCGCTGGCGATAGGAGACCAGCAGCAGATGGACCAGGCGTGGCGCAACGAGGTCAAAGTGCCGGTGGCGGTGCCCGCGGTCATCGATCCCAGTCTCAAGCGCCCGGTGGATGGGGTGGACTTCGCGATCGTCATCCCCAGGCTCGGCTACTTCGCGGCGGTCAAAGAGGGTGTCAGCAGCGGTGTGCTGTACAGCGGTCCCGGCCATTATCCGAACACGCCGTGGCCTGGCGACCAGGGGATGGTCGGCGTGGCCGCCCACAACGTCTACTGGATCAACTTCCCGCAGCTGACGCCGGGCGACGAGATCGATATTCAGACGCGGTACGGGAACTTCCGCTACCGGATAACCGGCAGCAGGGTTGTCAGCCCGGACGACATGACAGTGCTGGTTCCGAGCGCCCCCGGATATCAGCTCACGCTCACCACGTGCTGGCCGCTGTGGGCGGGCGCCTTCGCGACCCAGCGCTACGTGATCTTCGCCGACCAGTTCTGGCCGGCCCCCTACAAACGGGGATACACCTAGCCTTTCTTCAGGTCGCGGACATCGACGTCAATCCCATCGAGTGCCGGCTCCCAGACAGCTGAAACCCCATGGTGCGGTCGAGTGCCGGCCCTCGGACCGTGACTACAGGACGAAATAGAAGGTCGCGCCTTCGCCCAGAGCTCCTTCCGCCCAGATGCGCCCGCTGTGCCGGTTGACGATGCGCTGCGCCGATGCCAACCCGATGCCTTCGCCCGCGAACTGGCTCTGACTGTGGAGGCGCTGGAAAGCGCCGAACAGCCGGTGCGCGTAGATCATGTCGAAGCCGACCCCGTTGTCCCGGATGAAGATCCGCGTCTCGCCGCTCACGGTCTCCTTCCCGATCTCGATCACCGCCTCGTCCTCTTCACGCGTGAACTTCCACGCGTTGCTGATGAGGTTCCGCAGCAGGATCTCGACCATGTGGCTGTCACCCATGACCGTCAGGTGTTCCGCGATCTTCACGTCGACCTTCCGGCTGGGCTCGTTCGCGCGGAACTGCTCCACGATCTGGGAGGCGAGCGTGGTGACATCGATCTCTTCACGGCGCATGTCACCGCGAGTGAGGCTGAACAACAGCTGCATCCCGTCGAACAGCTCACCGATCTGCTGGCAGGCGCGGCGCATCCGAAGGATCTGATCGTGTCCATCCGGGTCCAGCTTGTCTCCAGCGCCGTCGAGAAGCGACTTCGTGAGGCCGTCCAGGGTGATCAGCGGTGCGCGGACGTCGTGTGACAGGAAGTAGCTGAACGCATCCAGCTCCCGGTTGATCGCGGTCAGCGCAGCGGTGCGTTCCTGCACCAGGCTCTGGAGCTGCTTGCGGTAACGCTTGAGCTCGTGCTGGCTGCGATACAGCTCGACGAACACCTGGACCTTCGCACGCAGGATCGCAGGCACGACGGGGGAGAAGACGAAGTCGACTGCACCCAGCTCGTAACCGCGCCCCATGTCCGTCTCGACACGGTCAAGCGCGGTCACAAAGATGATCGGCGTGAGCTCTGACGAGGGCCGCTGGCGGATGAGCTCAGCGGTCTCGAAGCCGTTCATGATCGGCATTCGAACATCCAGCAGGATGACGGCGTAGTCATCTTTCAGGAGGTGGCGCAGGGCGTCCGCTCCCGAGCGTGCCTCGACGATGTTCTCGCCCAGCGGCTCGAGCACGCTGCGCAGCGCGACCAGCTTGGCCGGATCATCGTCCACGATCAGGATCCCCACCCCGGCCTCCACCGGCGTCTCGGACGGCGACGAAGCGGCTCGGGCCCCGGTCACCGTCGCACCTTCCGGTAGACGCCCGCGGTCGGATGCACGCGCTGATAGCTGTCCCGCTTCTGCCATCGGATCATCGACTCGAGGCGGCCCAGGATGAGGTAGCCGGCGCTGGCCAGGCTGTCGTGCATGAGCCGGTGGACTCGTTCCTGCAGGGGCACGCTGAAATACGTGAGGACGTTGGTGCACTGGATGACGTGAAACTCGTTGAAAGAGGCATCCGTACTGAGGTTGTGACGGGCCCACGTCACGCCCGCGAGCAGGCTGCGATCGAACCTGACCAGGTCGCCCGACGCGAGGTAGTAATCCGACAGCGAACGCCGCCCTCCCGAGCGCGCGTAATCGGCCTCGGCGGAGGCGATGTTCTCCAGGGGGTACCTCCCCGTCCGCGCGATGGAGAGGCTGCGGCCGTTGATGTCGGTGGCGTAGATGCGCGAGCGATGCAGGAGGCCGCTCTCGTGCAGCACTATCGCGAGGGAGATGACGTCCTCGCCCGTTCCACATCCTGCCACCCAGAACTGGACGGATGGGAACGTGCGCAGCCACGGGACGATCTCCTGGCGGACGTACAGCAGCGCGTCAGCCTCCCGGAACATGCTGGTGACGTTGACGCCCGCGGCGTCCAGGAAGCGCTCGAACGATTCGGGGTCGTGGAGGATCCTTTCCTGATAGCGCGAGATGGTCGGCACGCCCTCCATGGCCATGCTCATGACGATGTTCCGGCGCAGGGGACTCGGGGCATAGTCGCGGAAGTCATAGCCGTAATGGAGCGCGATTCCCTCCAACAGCAGCTGAATCTCGATCGCCTCCAGGGTCGGGTTGACCGCTCCTGGTTCGGCCGCCATGGAATCGAAGGCGCTCAGCTCGTCAGCCAGGCCCGAAGCATCGAGAGCAGGTGGGTGCTGTTGACTGGCTTGGCGATGTAGTCGGACGCTCCGGCTTCAATGCATTTTTCTCGGTCGCCCTTCATCGCTTTCGCAGTCAGGGCAACGATGGGCTGGTCCTTGAAAGACGACAGCTCGCGCATGTGCCGCATGGTCATGTAGCCGTCCATCTCCGGCATCATCACGTCGACCAGGGCGATGTCGATGGCACCGTCCTCCCGCGCAATGCGAATCGCATCGTTCCCGTTGTCGACCGAGATCACGGTCATGCCCTGGCGCTCGAGCATCGCCGTCAGGGCAAAGATGTTGCGGATGTCGTCGTCGACGACGAGCACCTTCTTACCGCTCAGGGACGGGTCAGGCTGCCCGTTCCCGTTGGCTGGTTTGCCCGCGGGTTCTGAGTCGGGCTCGGCCAGCGTCCTCTCGATCTCTTCGCGCAGCCTCTCCGGAGACCGCACCTCTTTGATGACGATGCTCCTGGTCGCCCTACCCAGCCTCAGCTCTTCCTTCCGGGTGAGATCCCTGGCCGTGTAGACGATCAAAGGCGTTGAGCGGAGGGAGGCCGTGCCTCGTATGTGGTCGATCACCTCCCAACCGCTCAGGCCTGGAAGCCCCAGATCAATCACGACGCTGTCGAAACGCCGCTCATTGAGGATGGCGAGGGCATCCTCGCCGGTGGCGACGGCGACGGCCTCGGCCTGCATCGGCCCGACCATGGCGACGATGTGCTGCCTCTGCACGGGATCGTCATCGACGACGAGGACAGTCTTGGCTCCGCGCTCCTCTGGCAGCACTATCGCGTCGGCCTTTCGGCGCCGCCCCCGGGTCGCCGAGGCTCCAACCGTGATCGCCCCGCCGCCCGGAGCTGTCTCGGCGCCCGCAAGGACCAGGGACTCCGCGACCGCTGCCTCGCTGATTGCAGCGACTGCGGGCGCAGGCACGGGGACCTCGCCGTTCCCATCCTCGTCTGCAGCGCGGCGCCGTGGTGTTGGCACGTGCCCGGCCGGCAGGAAGACCGTGAAGACGCTGCCCTTGCTCGGCTCGCTCCTCAGCGTGATCTCTCCGCCCAGCAGGCCGACGAGCTCTCGGCAGATCGAAAGCCCCAGCCCTGTACCGCCGTACTTGCGGCTGGTCGTGCCGTCGCCCTGCGCGAAGGCTTCGAAGATCGACCGCTGCATGTCGTGGGGGATCCCGATCCCGGTGTCGGTGACGCTCAGCGCCACCACGCCATCCGCCGCCGTCAAGCTCTCGCGGCTCCAGCCGGACGTCACCGGCGCGGCACGGAACTCGACCTTGCCCCTTTCAGTGAACTTGAAAGCGTTGCTGAGCAGGTTGTTGAGGATCTGCTGCAGTCGCTGCGGGTCGGTCGGGATGGACTTCGGCATCCGCGGGTCGAGCTCGATGGTGAAGGCGAGCCTGGTCACCTCGGCAACGTGCCGGAACGTCCGCTCGAGCAGCGGCTCGATCTCGGACACAGGCCAATCGCTGATCTCGAGCGCGACGGTGCCGGACTCGATCTTCGAGATGTCGAGGATGTCGTTGATCAGCTTCAGGAGGTCGCTGCCGGACGACCTGATGATCGTCGCGTACTCGACCTGCTTCGGCAGCAGGTTGCCATCGGGGTTCTCGGCCAGCTCCTGGGCGAGGATCAGAAGGCTGTTCAGAGGCGTGCGGAGCTCGTGGGACATGTTGGCGAGGAACTCCGACTTGTAGCGCGAGGTCACGGCCAGCTGCTCGGCCTTCTCCTCCAGCATGTTTTTTGCATCCTCGACCTCGGCGCGCTTCTGCTCGATCTCAGAGTTCTGCTGCGCGAGCTGATTGGCCTTCTCCTCCAGCTCGTTTTTTGCGTCCTCGACCTCGGCGCGCTTCTGCTCGATCTCAGAGTTCTGCTGCGCGAGCTGATTGGCCTTCTCCTCCAGCTCTGCGTTGGTGCGCTGCAGCTGGTCCTGCTGGCTCTGCAGCTCGTTCGCGAGCGACTGCGACTGGCGCAGCAGGCCTTCAGTGCGGCTGTTGGCCTCGATGTTGTTGAGCACCACCCCGATGCTGTCAGTCAGCTGGTCCAGGAAGTCCTGGTGCGTCGCGCCGAACGGCTCGAAAGACGCGAGCTCCAGGACTGCGCGCACGTCGCCTTCGAAGAGGACCGGGAGGATCACGATGTTCAGCGGCGGCGCCTCACCAAGACCCGACGTGATGCGCACGTAGTCGGGCGGAACGTTGGTGAGCAAGATTCGGCGCTTCTCGACGGCGCACTGGCCGATCAGGCCTTCGCCGAGATGGAACTCGCGCGAGAGGCCCTTGCGCGGCTTGTAGGCGTAACCGGCCTGGAAGATCAAATAGGGCTCTGTGCCCGTCGGGTTGACCATGCCGTAGAAAGCACCGTGCTCGGCATTCACGAGCGGGGCGAGCTCGGACATGATCATCTTCGACACGGTCATCAGGTCACGCTGGCCCTGGAGCATCCGCGTAAAGCGGGCGATGTTGGTCTTGAGCCAGTCCTGCTCCTTCGTCTTGTGGGTGGTCTCTCTGAGGTTGCGGATCATCTCGTTGATGTTGTCCTTGAGGATCGCCACCTCTCCGCTGGCCTCGACGCCGATGGATCGGGTAAGGTCGCCCTCCGTGACCGCGGTCGCCACCTCGGCGATGGCACGCACCTGGGTGGTGAGCGTTGCGGAAAGCCGGTTCACGTTGTCGGTCAGGTCCCGCCACGTGCCGGCGGCCCCGGGCACGCTCGCCTGACCGCCGAGCCGGCCTTCGACACCGACTTCGCGCGCAACCGTGCTCACCTGGTCTGCGAACGTGGCCAGCGTGTCGGTCATGCTGTTGATGGTGTCGGCGAGCTCGGCGATCTCGCCCTTCGCCTCGAGTACGAGCTTGCCCTCCAGGTCGCCGTTGGCGACCGCCGTCACCACTCGAGCAATACCCCGCACCTGGGCGGTGAGATTGCTCGCCATGGTGTTCACGTTGTCGGTCAGGTCTTTCCAGATACCGCCGACACCCTCGACCTCGGCCTGGCCGCCCAGCTGGCCTTCAGTGCCCACATCGCGCGCGACGCGGGTCACCTCGTTGGCGAACGCGTTGAGCTGGTCGACCATGACGTTGATGGTGTTCTTGAGCTCCAGGATCTCGCCCTGGACGTCGACGGTGATCTTCTTCGACAGGTCGCCCTGCTGGACCGCAGTCGTGACTTCGGCGATGTTGCGGACCTGATCGGTGAGGTTCAGGGCCATCGTGTTCACGTTGTCGGTGAGGTCCTTCCACACGCCGGCGACGCCCTCCACCTCGGCCTGACCACCCAGCTTGCCTTCGGTGCCCACCTCGCGGGCCACGCGCGTGACCTCGTTTCCGAAGGCATTCAGCTGGTCGACCATGACGTTGATGGTGTTCTTGAGCTCCAGGATCTCGCCCTGGACGTCGACGGTGATCTTCTTGGAGAGGTCGCCCTGCTGGACCGCCACCTGGCTGGTCAGGTTGCCGGCCATGAAGTTCACGTTGTCGGTGAGGTCCTTCCAGACGCCACCCACGCCCTCCACCTCAGCCTGCCCGCCCAGCTTGCCCTCGGTGCCGACCTCGCGGGCGACTCGAGTGACCTCGTTGGCGAACGCGTTGAGCTGGTCGACCATCGTGTTGATGGTGTTCTTGAGCTCCAGGATCTCGCCGCGGACGTCAACAGTGATCTTCCTCGAGAGGTCACCCTGCTGGACCGCGGTGGTGACCTCGGCGATGTTGCGCACCTGGCTGGTCAGGTTGCCGGCCATGAAGTTCACGTTGTCGGTGAGGTCTTTCCAGATACCGCCTACACCTTCGACGTCGGCCTGGCCTCCCAGCTTGCCTTCGGTGCCGACCTCGCGGGCGACGCGGGTCACCTCGTTGGCGAACGCGTTTAGCTGGTCGACCATGACGTTGATCGTGTTCTTGAGCTCCAGGATCTCGCCCTGGACGTCGACGGTGATCTTCTTCGACAGGTCGCCCTGCTGGACCGCGGTGGTGATCTCGGCGATGTTGCGGACCTGGCTGGTCAGGTTGCCGGCCATCAGGTTCACGTTCTCGGTGAGGTCCTTCCACACGCCGGCGACGCCCTTCACCTCGGCCTGGCCACCCAGCTTGCCCTCGGTGCCCACCTCGCGGGCGACGCGCGTCACCTCTGAGGTGAAGAGGCGGAGCTGGTCGACAAGGGTGTTGACAGTCTTGGCGGTGTCGAGGAAGCGGCCCTGGAGCCGGTGGCCGTCGGTCTCGAGCGGCATCGTCTGCGACAGGTCTCCGACGGCGACGGCGCGGATGACCCGCCCCATCTCGACGTTCGGGCGTGAGAGATCCTCGATGAGATCGTTGATTGCATCGAGCGTCGCGGCCCAGGCTCCACCAGCGTCGCCGATGGGCGCCCGCTTCATCTGGCCTTCCTTGCCGACGCGTTTGCTCAGGCGCTGAACCTCGCGTTCGAGCCGCTGGTTGGCCTCGACGATCTCATTGAGTGTCGAGGCCACGCGGCCGGCGCTGCCGGTCCAATTCGCCGGCATGCGGGCCGAGAAGTCCCCGCGTTTGACTGCGGTCAGCACGCTGAGCGTCACGCGTGGATCGATGACGTCGGGGTCTAGAACGCGACGCGCCATTGAAGCTCCCTCTCCCGCCGGAATGATTCAGATCGCATGAGTGCTCCGCTCAAATTCGTTCGGGGACCCAGAAAGTGATCCTCGTCCCAGTACCTGGCTCACTGTCGTACCGGCACCATCCGCCCGCGAGCTGGGCCCGCTCGCGCATCGCCACCAATCCGAGGTGACCCGGCAAATACATGCTCTCCGCGACGACAAACCCGGTCCCGTCGTCAGAGATCTCGACGCCTATGCCTCCGTCGGCGGCGCCGACCCGGACGGTCACGCGAGTGGCGTTGGCGTGCTTCTCGACGTTGTTCACCGCCTCTGAGATGTTCTTGAACACGATCGACCTCACCGCGGCCGGCACCTTCCGCGGAATGCGGAGGTCCAGCTCCGGCTCGATGCCGGCGTGGGCCTTGAGAGCGACCATCCGATCGCGGATGGCGCCATCGAGGTCGGCGTGCACGTCAAGGCCGGCCGGGCTCACGTTGTAAAGGAGGTTTCGGAGCGACTCCTCGACCCGCTTCATGGTCTGCTTCAGCTGGTCGAGCTGGCTCGCGTACCGCGTCTTTCGCGCATCGGTTCGGATTCGCTCGAGCTGGAGCTCGGCGGCAGTGAGGAGCTGCAGGGCGTCATCGTGGAGTGCTGTCGCGAAGCGACGCCTGGCCTCATCGCCGCCTGAAGCCACGTTCTCGAGCAGGTGCCGGCGGACGGCGTCGGCGTCCTCCAATCGCTGGGTGGCGGTGGACAGGTCTTCCTCAGCCTGCTGGAGGAGCCTGGCGGTGCGAGCGCGCTCCATCCTGACCCGCTCGACCTTTTGCTCGAGCGTTTCTGACGGGCTTTTGCCGTTGGTGTCGGAGATCGACCCGGTCGAATCGTCCGTTGCCGTTTCCGGCTCCGAAATCCGTTTGGACCGGGCGCGCCCTGGCGTGTCCGGCCTTGCTGCAATGTTCAAGAAGGAGGCCTCCAGGCGGGTTTTAGGGCACGGGTAAATCAAATCGTCTGGCGAGGCCCACGTCACCGTACAAGTGAGGTATTCGCCTACCGCGGGAGCTTGGCGCTGCTTTCGAGCCCTTTGAGATCCCTCTAGGCGGCGGTTCTCCGCCCTCCGAAGAGCCTGAGGACTGTCAAAAGGGCAACTGCGCCGAGGAAGGCGATGATCAGGGTGCCCACAAAGCCGGCGCTGCCGTGGATGAAGATCCCGGCGATCAGGCCGCCGACGAGGGCCCCTAGAAGACCGACGACCAGGTCGCCCAGCAGCCCGAATGCGTGGCCGCGGCTGACCTTGCCCGCCGCCCACCCGGCGATGAGCCCGACCAGGATCCAGGCGATGATGCCGCCTGGTGTGAGCTCCATGTCGTCACCCCCGGCATGAAAATGGTGGGCCCGCTCCTTACGGAGTGGACCCACCTGAAAAACGTCTCGCCGGCGTCCCCTACCTGACGATCACGTGTGATCACGCCGGCGTGTCGGAGTAACAGGAATGGTCCGGGCCCGCGTTAAGCGGGCCCGGTTCGGTTGTCGATTTAGCGGCGCCGCCTCAACCGGAGGCCGATGCCGCCGAGCGCCACTAGAAGCGCTCCCAACGGAGCTCCCAGGAGTGGGAGACCCGTACCTGCCATTGACACGCCCGCTGCGCTGACGCCACCGCTCGATCCGCTGACGCCACCGCTCGTGCCGCCGCCAGACGTGCCGCCGCCAGACGTGCCGCCCCCAGTGGTCTGGGTGCTCTGAGTGCTGCCCGCCGTGGTGCCCGTGCTCTGGCCGGTGCTACCCGTCGACTGGCCGCTGGTGGACTGGGTGCTCTGAGTGCTGCCCGCCGTGGTGCCCGTGCTCTGGCCGGTGCTACCCGTCGACTGGC
>VBFO01000046.1 GCA_005881025.1 Chloroflexota bacterium
CGCGACCAGCGCCTCGGTCTCGCTCTGTCCGCTGTTGATGCCGGGCCGGAACAGGCCGATGACCTGAAGGTCTGAGGTCAGCCTCTTGGCCGCCAGCACCGACTGTGGTGCGAGCGTGTTGTTGCCTGCGCGGGTGAGATCCCACGCCAGAGACGTCTTCGACACCAGGATGTTGGCCGCGGCCAGCAATCCCAGGACGACCGCGATCCCAATCGCGTTCAACACCAGTGAGCGCGCGCGGCGGTTCAACCTATGCGCCTCGAGGCCAGCACTCGCACGGTCAGGAAAAGCGCGCCCAGAGTCAATGTGACGAAGTAGACGATGTCGCGCCCGGCCGCCTGCCCGAGGCTGAACGACTGGAAGCGGCTGTAACCGCCCACGTACTGGAAGAACAGGTTGGCCGGCGGTGCAACGAAGAACCCGATCAGATATCCCGCATACCAGATGACCAGCAGGGCAGCCATCGCGATGAAGAACGCGATGATCTGGTTGCGTGTGAGGCTGGAGGCGAGCACGCCGATGGCGATGGCTGCCGCGCCTACCAGAACGAGGCCGAGATAAGTCGCGGCGATCAGGCCCACGTCCAGCTTGCTGGCGTAAACGCGGAGCAGCACTGCGTAGACCAGGGTGGTTGCCAGCAGCAGCAGGTAGAAGACGAACGCCCCGAGCCACTTCGCGGCCACGAGCTCCCACTCGCGGACCGGTGAGGTCAGCAGCAGCTCGAGCGTCCCCTGGCTTCGCTCCTCGGCCAGCACTCGCATGGTCACCAGCGGGATGAGGATGACCATCAGAAAATTCGTGATCACCCCGAAAACGCCGTCCATCGTGGCGGCTTGACCGGCGAGCACGGTGGCTATGAACCCAAAGCCTGAGACCAGGAAGATGAAGACGCCCGCCACCACCCACCCGATCGGCGATACGAAGAGCGCAGTCAGATCCCGTCTCGCGATGGCCAGGATGTTGGGGAGCCCAGTCGGTCGAAAGGAGGCGTACAGCGAGTCCGCTGTCGAGGGCTGCGACGGCTCGGCCTCCGCCTGAGCAGGACGCTTACGGGGCGGTGGAGCTGGTCGCCTCGCGGCTGGCGCGGGGCGGGCGGGCGGAACGCCGGCGTCGGCTCGCGCAGTCATCTGCTTCTTCTGCCTGGCGCGGGCCTTTCGGCGCGCAGACTTGCTCACTGGTTCTGCTCGCCGGCGGTGAGCTGAAGGAAGACATCCTCCAGGGTGAGCGTTCGCGCTTGAACCTCGAGCAGTCCGAATCCTGCGTCGATCACCGCACGCGAGAGCTCCTCGCGCAGGTCCGCTGATCGGGTGCTCACCACCGCCCTCACCGACCCGCCGTCAGCAGAAGTGACGACCAGCGCCTCAACACCGTGCACCGAGCGTATGGCCGCCTCCACGGCTTCCGCCTCGCCGCGGACGACGAGGACTATCTCGTGGCTCTTGCCGGTGCCCAGGCGCTGAGCCAGCCTGCCCGGCTCGCCATCGGCCACGATCCGCCCGCCATTGATGATCAGCACCCGCTCACACGTCGCCTCAACTTCGGACAGGATGTGGCTGGAAAGGATCACGGTGCGCTGCCGGCCCAGCTCTTTGATCAGGGCGCGGGTCTCGCGCGTCTGCCCTGGGTCGAGGCCGGCGGTGGGCTCGTCGAGGATCAGTGCCTCTGGCTGGTGGACGATCGCCTGCGCAAGGCCGACGCGCTGCCGCAGCCCGCGCGACAGCCGGCCGATGATGTCCGAGCGCCGCTCCTCGAGGCCGCACGCGGTGATCGCATCGTCCACCCTGCCGCGGCGACGTGAAGGCGGAACGCCGCGCAGCTTGCAGACGAAGGTCAGGAAGCCGGCCACACGCATCTCGCTGTAAAGGGGTGCCGTCTCCGGCAGGTAGCCGATCCGGCGCCGCACCTCGAGCGACTGCGAGAGCACGTCGAACCCGCCCACGCTCGCCGTTCCCGATGTAGGACCGAGGTAGCCCGTGAGGATGCGCATGGTGGTGGACTTGCCGGCGCCATTCGGACCGAGGAAACCGAGCACCTGGCCCCGCGGGACCGAGAAGCTGACGTCCTGGATGGCAGCCCTCTCGCCGTAGAACTTCGTCAGTCCCTGGACCTCGATCAAAGCGCGCAGATTCTCTCAGTACGTGAGGTCGAAGGGCTCCAGGCCGCCTGAGGCGGCTGACCATTCCGCATCGACGTCGGTCACGTCCGCGGAACGAGGTCCCTCGCGGGCGGCCTGCATGAGCTTTTCAAGGTCTGCCCGGGGGCCCTCGGCCACCATCTCGACGGAGCCGTCGGCCCGGTTGCGCACCCAGCCTTGCAGGCCAAGCTGGCGTGCGGTTCGCATCACGAAGTAGCGGAAGCCGACGCCCTGCACATCACCATGGATCACAGCATGCAGGCGTTCGATGGTTCTAGGCTAGCCCGCATGCTGTCGTCAATCGTTGCGGTCGGCGACGAGCTCGTAGGCGGGTTCACTCTCGACACCAACTCACACTGGCTTGCCGAGCGACTGCGGTTGCTCGGCCACCCGCTCAAGCGCGTCACCGCCATCCGCGACCGGCCGGCCGAGATCGTCGAGCAGGTCCGGCGCGAGCTTGCCGACCCAGAGCTCACGCACATCTTCTGCTGTGGGGGCCTCGGGCCGACACCCGACGACCGCACGTTCGCCTCACTGGCCGAGGCGCTGGGCCGTCCGCTGGTCGTGTGGGAAGAGACCCGCGCACGTATCGAGCGGCGTGTGAAGCGGATGCATGAGGCCGGGCTGCTCGACTCGCCCGAGCTGACTGAGGGCAACCTGCGTATGGCCCGGATCCCATCCGAGCCGAAGCAGGTGTTCAAGAACCGCCGCGGCATGGCGCCCGGAGTGGTCTATGAGCAGGACGGCAAGAGCATCTTCGTGTTGCCCGGGGTACCGCTCGAGCTGAAGGGAGTCTTCACCGAGGAGCTCGAGCCGCAATTCCTGGCCGGCGGGTCGGCGGCCACGGTGCGTGAGCTGCGCTTCATGTTTGCCGTCGAGGCGCGCTTCTATCCGCTGATGCGAGAGCTGGAAGAGAAGTATCCCGACGTATCCGTCGGTTCTTATCCCAACTTCGAGACCAAAGAGCTCGTGATCCGCTGCCTCGGTCTCGATTCCAACCAGGTTGACGAGGCAATAGAGATGGTCCGCCGCCGCTCCGGAGAGCTCGGCATGGCTCCACAAAGGAGTAGTTGAGAATGAGCGACCGGCCCCAGGTCATCTGCATCCCCGGCAGCGTGGCACCTGCCGCGCTGCGTTATGGGCCCCTCATGAACCACGTCGGCGACGATGCCGAGTTCCACCTCAAGGATCTCGAGGTCTACCGCGAGTCGGCGCCGCCGGCGGATTACTCGATCGAGGAGGAAGTTGAGGCGCTCGATCGCTTCGCAGATTCCAAGAGCCTTGACAGCTTCCATCTGGTCGCTTACTCGGGAGGCGGTTTCATCTCTCTGGCGTTCGGGGGCATCCATCGACAGCGCGTCATCAGCCTTTCGCTTTTCGAACCAGCCCGGATCCCCGGCGAGCTGACCGACGAAGAGAGCGCGTTCTTTTCCGAGCTCGAATCGAAGCTTCGCGGCCTCCAGGGTGACCAGTTCATGGCGATGTTCGTCCGCGAGCAAGTGAAGGCGGGAGTGCAGCTGTCGCCGCCAACTGGCCCGGTTTCGCCAGAGATGCGTAAGCGACCTGCGGGGATTGCGGCCCTCGTGCGCGCATTCCCCGAATTTCACTTTGACCGCAACGACCTGCGCTCGTGCGCCTTCCCGGTTTTCTACGCTTACGGCGATCTGTCGCACGAGGAACAGGCGGTAAAAGCCGGAATCCTAGCTCGACTGTTCCCGGACATCCGCGTGCAGCGGTTCGCAGGGATCCATCACTTCGTGCCGCCCGAGATGATCTACACGTCTGAGTACGCTCGATCGCTCCTTGAGCACTGGCGCCGCGCCGAGCAGTCAGCCCGCTAGCTTTCGTTCGAGCAGCGAGCGCTCGGCCGGGTTCTGGCACAGCTCGAGTGCCCGCAGTCGAGCTTCCCGCGCGAGCTGGTGCTCACCCAGCTGGTCGAGCAGCTCCGCGCGGGTCGAGTGCAGCAGGTGGTACCCGGCGAGCGCTATCGCCAGGTCGTTGACCTCACCGAGCGCAACCTCTGGGCCGGCCACCTGGGCCAGAGCCACCGCGCGGTTGAGCCGGACCACCGGTGACGAGCTCATGCCCAGCAGCGCGTCGTACAGGCGCACGATCTGTGGCCAATCAGTCTCCTGCCAGGAACGCGACTCTGCATGAACGGCCGCAATCGCAGCCTGTAGCTGGTACGGCCCGGGAGCCCGCATCGAACCGGCCCTTTCGAGGGTGCTGATGCCTTCGGCGATCTTGGCTCGATCCCAAAGCGCACGATCCTGGTCCGGCAGCAGGACCATCTCGCCGGCGGCGTCGAACCGTGCAGCCGAACGCGCGAGGTTGAGCATGGTCAGCGCGAGCAGTCCCAGGACCTCTGGTTGGTTGGGCATCAGCCGGTCGACGAGGAGAGTCAGCCACTGGGCGTCCTCGGCCAAGTCCCGACGCATGGCGGTGGCCGGGCTGTGGCTGAGGTAGCCCTCATTGAACATCAGGTACAGAACGGCCAGCACGGCATCGACCCGCGGAACCAGCTCCGGGCCCTGGGGTACTCGATAAGGAATGTTGGCTTCGACGATCTTGCGCTTGGCCCGCACGATGCGCTGCGCCATCGTCGGCTCTGAGACCAGAAAGGCGGCGGCGATCTCCTGGGTGGTGAAGCCGGCCACTGCACGCAACGTCAGGGCGACCTGGGCCTCTGTCGCCAGCGCGGGGTGGCAGCAGGTGAAGATGAGCCGCAGCCTGTCGTCTGCCTCCGGCGGGTCAGGGTTCACTGTCGACCTCTCCAGCAGCGCGACCTTGTCGGCGTAGCGGTGATCCCGGCGCAGCAGGTCGATCGCGCGCCGCCGCGCCGTTGTCATCAGCCATGCGCCCGGCCGGTCGGGAATGCCCTGCTCGGGCCATGTCTCCAGCGCCGCGAGCAGGCTGTCCTGGACAACCTCCTCGGCGATGTCGAAGTTTCCGATGATCCTGACCATGGCGCCAGTAAGCCTCGCCGCCTCCTCTCGGAAGATGGCGACGAGCGCTGCATCTGTGGCTGTCCGTGTCTCGGTCAGGCCCTCATCGTTCCACAGCCGGCCACACCTCGACGGGACCGGCCGGCCACGACTTGGCCATCTCCAACGCCTCGTCCAGGTCTTTGACCTCGACGACGGCGAAGCCTCCGATGATCTCCTTCGACTCCACGAACGGTCCGTCGGTGACGATGGGCTTGCCGTCGTTGAACCGAACGGTGGTGGCTGTTTGAGGCCCCTTCAGCTGCTCGCCACCAACGATCTTGCCGGCGCGACTGTAATCCTCAAACCACTTCCCAGCCGCCTTCATGCCGGCCTCCATCTGGTCCGCCGGCATGTTTTCGAAGCGCTCCTGGTCTTCCATGGTCCCGACGAACAGCAGCACGTATTTCATGTCGCACCTCCATAAGACAGCGACGAACGAGAGCGCCCCGAATCGACAGGGTCAGGATCCCGTGAACTCAGGCTCCTGCTTGGACAGGAAGGACATGATCCCGACCGCCGCGTCGGTGCTGAGCGAGGCGCGAGCGAAGTTCTCGGCTTCGATCTCGAGCGCCTGTTCGATCGGCAGGTCGAACCCGCGATGGACGGCGTCCTTGATCATCGCTATGGCGAGGGTCGCGGCCTTGGCCAGCTTGCCGGCCAGCTCGTCGACCGCGGCCTTGAACTGGTCGGGCCCAACGGCCATGTCCACCCAGCCCACCGCCTCGGCCTCCCTGGCCGAGAGCCGCGTCGACTCGATGAGGAATCGCATCGCCCGCGCCTTGCCGATCAGCCGTGGCAGGCGCTGGGTGCCCCCGGCGCCCGGGATGATGCCCAGCGACGACTCGGTCTGGCCGATGCGGGAGCGGTCGTCCTCGACCATGACCCTGTAGTCGCAGCAGAGCGTGAGCTCGCTGCCGCCACCGAGGGCGTGGCCGTTGATGGCCGCGATCACGGGCTTGGGACAGCGCTCGATGGCCGAGAAGTGGCCGTTCATGCGCCTCATGAGCAGTGAGATCTGCTGGGTGGCGAACGGTGACTCGCGGTCAACTGTCGCCATCGAGGTGAGGTCGGCGCCGACGCTGAAGTACTTCTCGTAAGCAGACTCGAGCACGACCGCGCGCACCGCCGAGTCTTTGCCCAGCTCGTCGAAAGCGGCGGCGAGCTCCTGCATCAGGTCCTCGGCGATCGAGTTGTTGCCCTTGCGGTGCATTACGACGCGTGCGATCGCGCCATCGCGCTCGACGTCGATGAGCTCGCTCAAGCCGTGAAGAGGGGAATGCCGCCCGCGACCTCGATCACCGCCCCGGTGATGTAGCCCGCTTCGTCCGAGCAGAGGAAGGCGATCGTGTTGGCGATGTCCTGCGGCTCACCGAAGCGCTTGAAGACGGTGCGCTGCTTGAACCGCTCGTACATCGGGTTGTTCTCGGCCGCGGCCTTGCCGGCCTCGGAGCCGATGATGCCCGGGGCGATGGCGTTGGAGGTGATGTTGTGGCGGCCACCCTCGAGCGCCGCGGTCTTCGCGAGCCCGATCAGCGCGGCCTTGGTCGAGGAGTAGCTCGCCTGCCCGAATCCGCCAAGGGTGCCGGCGACGGAGGACATGAAGACGAGCCGGCCCCACTTGTTCTCGACCAGGTAGGGCCACACCTCTTTCGTGCAGTTGAAAGCGCCCGTGAGGTTGACGCGCACGTCGCGGTCCCACAGCTCATATGACTGGCTGGGGATCTGCGCGGCGTGGTCGAGAGTGGCCGCGTTGTTGATGAGGATGTCGATCTTCCCGAACTCGTCCCTCACCTTCTTGAAGACGTCCCTGACCTGCTCGCGATTGGTCACGTCCATCTTGATGGCGAGCGACTTCCGCCCCATCTTGCGGATCTCTTCCGCGGTCGCGTTGGAGTGGACCCATCCCTGCGAGATGGCGACCTGGGCCAGCACGCTGCCCTGGGCCTCTGCCGTCTTTTGCAGCTCCGGGTCGTCCTCGACCAGGACGTCGGTGATCACGACATCAGCGCCTGCCCGCGCGAGGGTCAGCGCGTCCTGGCGGCCAAGGCCGCGCGAGGCGCCGGTGATGACGGCGACTTTGCCGCTCAGATCGAACATCTTTCCCTCCAGCCGCTACGCGCCGTTACCTGATCCTGATCGTCGCACGCGAGCCGGAGATGGCGCGCGAGATGACCAGTCGCTGGATCTCGGCGGTGCCTTCCCAGATCTGGTAGATCTTCGCGTCGCGGAACCATTTCTCGACCGGGTACTCCTTGATGTATCCGTATCCGCCGAGCACCTGGATGGCGTCGGTGGTCACATCCATGGCAACGTCTGCCGCGAAGCATTTGGCCATCGAGCCCTCAGCTCGCTCGAACGGCTTGCCCTGCGTTGCCATCCACCCGGCGCGCCAGATGAGCAACCGCGCGGCGTCGATCTTCATCGCCATGTCGGCGAGCTTGAACCCGATCGCCTCGTGCTGCCAGAGGGGCTTGCCGAACTGCTTTCTGTCCTGCGCGTACTCGAGCGCAAACTCATAGGCGGCCCGCGCGATGCCGAGCGCTCCGGCCGCCACTCCTGGTCGTGTCGCCTCCAGCGTCATCAGCGCGCCGAGCGCGCCGGGACCGGCGTTGTCGCCGTCTGGCTCGCCTCCCAGGCGGTGGTCGAGCGGGATGTGACAGTCGTCCAGGATCACCTGCGCGGTGTGGCTCGCGCGCACGCCGAGCTTTTTCTCCTTGCGGCCCATCTTCAGCCCGGGCGTGCCCTTGGGCACCAGGAACGACGCGATCCCTGCCGGCCCTTTGCTCGGGTCGGTGTTTGCGTAGATGACGTGGTAGTCGGCGATGCCACCGTTGGTACAGAACTGCTTGGTGCCGTTCAAGACATAGCCGTCGCTGACGCGCGTGGCACGTGTCTTCATCGCCAGCGCATCCGAGCCTGAGTCAGGCTCGGTGAGACCAAGCCCACCGAGCACGAGCCGGTCGGGGTCCGTGAACTCCGGCAGCCACCTCTTCTTCTGCTCCTCAGTCCCGCTTGACCTGATGCCCGCGATGGCGAGCCCCATTGAATGGATGCACACCGCGATGCCGGCACAGCCCCATGACAGCTCTTCGTTGAGCATCAGCTCGGTGAGAAAGTCGAGGTTCTGCCCGCCGTATTCCTCAGGCAGGAATGCTGCCGGGCTCAGGCCGAGCTTGTGCGCCTTCTTGACGACCTCGTACGGAAACTCCTCGGTCTCGTCGAAGTGGGCGGCCACGGGCCGGATCTCGTTGGCAGCGAAATCGTGGGCGAGCTCGCGGATAGCCTGCTGCTCGTCGGTCAGCGTGAAGTCAAGCGGCATCGTCATCGTCCAGCGGGGGCAGCCCAGGCTCGAACTCCGCGTAGGCCTTGGTGAGGATGACGTCGCCGTGCTGGTTGACGGCGCGAACTTGCAGACGTCCGGGCTCGGTTGGCTCCGCGCTGAAAGTCACGGTGTCACCGGGCTCGACCATGCCCGCAAAGCGGCATGCGAACCTGCGGAGCCGCTGCGGACCACCCGCGGCCTTGCCGGCAACCACCGCGGCGATGCTCATCTGAAGCATGCCGTGCGCGATCACGCCCGGCAGGCCGACGGAGCGAGCGAACTTCTCGTCCAGGTGGATCGGGTTCATGTCGCCGGAGGCACGCGCGTACGCGGCAATCTGTTCGGTCTGAAAGAGCACGCTGTGCTGTGTCACGACCGAATCACGAACAGCGCGCGTGATGTGCAGACGGGCGAACCATCGCTCGAGGTGGTGTCGGTCTCGAGGGTGACGAACCGAAGGCCGCGGCGGCTGACGTCAGCTGCCACCCGCGCACGCGAGGTGACCGTCTCGCCCACGTTTGGATGCCGCTTCCACTCGAATTCCTGCTCCGCGTGGAGCAACTTTCCGAAATCGATGGCCGCCTCCTCGTCCCCGAAAAGCTGCGGCGCGGTGGCGCCCAGCGAGTAGACGGAGGCATAAGTGGGAGGTACACCATCATCGGGGTCGGCGCCGATCGCCCAGGCGAACGCATTGACGTGCTCGGCGTCGATGTCGACGGTGACCGGCGGGTAATCGCGACCTTCGATCGACATTTGCGACCGAAGGTTACTAGTTCACGCGCGGTGGGGTCTGAGTCTTCGAGCCACCCGCCGCAGCATGAGCGGACGCAGCGCAACCCAGGCTTCCAGGACCGGGGTGCGCGCCGATGGAGCCAGGTCGGGGGGAGCGTAAGCGGCGACCACGAACCCCCGGGCGACATCACGCACCGCGGATGCCGCCTCCGGAAAAACGCTCGACAGCCGCCGGCTCAGCTCGAGCGGGGTCTCGCCAGGCTGGAGCCTGGTCCCGGCCAGGCGTGCGAGCATCAATGTGCGTTTCCACACGCCCATGACCGTTCGTGGCCGCAGATAGCGAGCGACCACGCCGAACACGATCAAGATCAGCGCCAGCAGACCTCCAGCGATGCGGGTCACGGTACCCGCGTCGAGCGACTTCAGCGTGAAGCCTGTAGTGCCGTCGCCGGAAGGACCGTTCGGCTCCTGGAACCCCGGCGCGCCACCAACCCGCGGGCTGCCTGATGCCGACGGGGTGCCGCCAGGGACGCACAGGTTGTCGCGAAGGCAGAGAGGGACGGTCTGCGTCTTGCGCTGGATCGGGTTCCACGTCTGCTCGTGATCATTCGTCGGCTCGAATGGGATCCAGCCGTATTTCGGAAAGTAGGCCTCGACCCACGTATGCGCGTCAGAGTCGTGCACTGTGTATAGGCCGCTAGTCGTGCTGTAAGAGCCTGGCCCATAGCCGTTGACGAGGCGGACCGGGATGCCGAGGGAGCGCAGCATGTCGCCCATCGCCGTCGCGTAGTACTGGCAGTAACCCTCGTGCGAGTTGAACAGGAAGAAGTCAAGGGGGTCCTGTCCACGATCGGGCAGGCGCGGCGTCAGCGTGTACCGGAACAGATCACCTCGCAAGTACGCCTGGATTGCGTTGGCGGCGTCGTACTGGTTCGTGGTGTTCTTGACCAAGGAGACGGCCAGGTCGTGGATTCTTGTCAGCGTGTCATTTGGCCGGTAGCCGGTCGTTCTCACAGTCATGTAAGGGAGGATCCAGGCCGGGTAGTCGCTGCCGGCCGCGCGCAGCTCGTCCTCGCTCACGTCGGGGTAGCCGACGGTGATGCTGTAGGCGCCGTTGGACCGGCTGGGATTGAAGACCGACAGCTTGTCGACCGTGTACAGGCTCGATGAGGTGACCGTGTCCGGCGAAGCGTGAACTTCGCTGGCCACTGTCGCGCGATCGACGCTGAAAAACTGTCCTGGGTAGAACAGAACGTCACCCGAGCCCCGAGGTGGCGAAACCATGTTGATCCTGAAGAGCGCCAGGGCCATCGGTGAGTAGTCCTCGCCGTACACCGGGCTCTGGCCTTTGGCGATCGTGGCCTGCCAGTCAACGGGGAAGGTCGGGTAAGTCCAGTAGCCGTTCTCGGTCTCCGTGATGTTGGCGCCGCGGAAGTACTTTTTTTTTAGTGATGCGGCGACCACCGGGGTTCTTGCTCGTCTTGAGCGGTCCGCCGAGACCGACCGAGAGAGAGAAGCCGGTCGTACCGCCCGCGGTGCCGGTTCCCTGACCGGCCGAGCTGGGATGGTTTAGCTGCTCCTGCAGCTGCGCCCAGCTCGAGAAGAGGCTCGACTGGATGGTCAGGGTTCGATCCTGGTTCGACAGCGGGGGCAGCATGATCGCCAGCAGCAGCAGACCCGCCATCGCCACGACTCCCGTCTCCCAGAAGTCCCAACGGGCGTCGCCCATCAGCTTCATGTTCACGCGGACCGCCTTGGCGATCGACCCGGTGTAGTTCGACCACAGCAGAAGCGCAAACGTCAGCACGATGAAGGAGAGCGTGTAACCGTTCTGGTCGCCCGGGAAGTTCAGGACGTTGGTCGCGAGCGCTGCGGTTCCTGGGACAAGGCCGATCATCGGCTGTCGCCACCGCAGCACGCACCAGCTCAGCCATGCCCCGGTCACCCACATGAGCCACGTGATCAGAAACAGGACAAAGGCCCGATCGCCAAAAGCCGACCCGTCGCTCACCTTGGTCAGCCACGCGTTGATGAGGTTGGTGCCGGTTGCGGTCGGGTCGATGACGTTGTCGGCTCGAAAGATCGGAGCGGCAATCAGCCCCGCGACGGCCGGACCAGCCAGGAGGCCGGCCAGAACGGAAAGCCACCACGGCAGGGGCGTAAGGGCGAGCACCCCCATCGTCACCGCACCTGCGAGGGCGACCATCGGCAGGGAGTCGAGAAGGCCCGGCACCCAGCTGGCGGCGACCGTCGAGCGAGCGATGGTGAGCACGAGCAGGAACACGATCAGCGACGACCACAGGGCCCCGGCCGGGATGCCGGCGCGCGTCCGCTGCCAGGCCATGGCCGGAACCGCGGTCAGCTCGAAGTGGCCACCGCTAGGCGATGCGGATTGCATCTCGCGTCCTCACCAATCGGGCGAAGTCGTCACCGCTGCGGACCACGAACAGGTCGACGTCCTGGCCCAGGTCAAAGCTTGGGTTCATGTCAGGCCCGCCGAAGCTGGAGGCGTCGAGGTAGAAGACGATGAGCGTGGTCCGGCGTCCTCGAACCGCCTGAAGCAGGCGGACCCAGTCAGGCTCGGCGCTCGGTGTGATGACTGCGATGGCGCGACGGGGAAGCCTTCGCATCTTCTCCCAGGCCAGCGCCTGAGAAAGGGATGCGCTGCCATCGGCCTGCGCGATCGCCAGGTAATCGAGGATCAGCCGGTCCTGTCGCAGCACGCGGTGCGGCTCGAGAAACGTGCCCCTGGCGTCGTTGGCGATGAGGCCGACCTGCCGGCCACGGCTGTGCACCTGCGAGGCCATCGATGCGGCCAGGCTGACCGCGTACTCCAGCGTCGAGTTCTCACCGGTGCCGTAGTGAACCTTCCGGTCGAGGTCGAGCAGGATCCAGATGTCGGTGGTCAACGGCTGCTCGAACGTCTTCGACATCAGGCGGTTGTGGCGCGCCGAAAGGGCCCAGTGGATGCGCCCGAAGCTGTCACCTGGCGTGTAGTCGCGGACGCCGCCGGTCTCCGGCGGATAGTCGGCCCAGGCCCCGAAGCTCGGGGAGTTTCCAATCTGCTGAACGCTCGACGTCATGAGGTCGGGGATGGGCCGCACGCGCGGATAGACGAGCACTGTCGTCCGCTCGCGCACCCGGACCTCCTGGCTGAACAGGCCGAACGGTTCCTGCACCCTGAGCGAGGTGGGACCGAACGTGATCCATCCCCTCCGGCGGTAGGCGCCACGCGCCTTCCAGGAGACAGGATCTCCTCCCACCGACAGGACTCGCCCCGGCTGGTATTCGGCTATCTGGCTCAGGTCGCGGACCTCGATCCACGGCGCCGGCATGTGGCCGGTCTTGCGCACCGTGAAGGTCTCCTCGTATGACTCGCCGACGGTTGGCGTGCCGGGGTCGAGCTTGCGCGACACCGAGACCTTGTTGATCAGGAGGCGCGGCCACAGCCAGGCGATGGCCACGAGCAGGCACAGCGCGTAGGCGAGGTTGAAACCTGGATGGGCGCCGGTCAGA
>VBFO01000047.1 GCA_005881025.1 Chloroflexota bacterium
CGCGCTAGACCTTGATCCGCTTGAACGACTCCGCGTACGTGTAGCCGCTCTTCTTCCCGATGTCGCGGTGCCGCTTGCGGATCCACTTGTCGACGTCCCATTCCTGCCCCGGTTTGGCGACCTGGCTCTTGTGCTTCTTGAGCGCCGCCAGCTTGAGATCCAGCGTCTTGCTGATGTCGACGAAGTAATCGCCAAGCGTCCAGTACGGGATCCAGAAGCAGGCTGCGGAACGCGCGCGGATTGCGCGAGTCGGGGTAGACGGCGGCCATCGTCGCCTCGCCTACCGCGATGTGGTCGGGATGCGAGCCGCCCATCGGCGCATCCAGCACGCGCCCGGGAATGTGCGTGATCACGAGCTCGGGCTTGTGCTTGCGGATCATCCGAACGATGTCTCGCCGCAGCTTGAGGTCAGACGCAAGGTGACCATCCTTGTAACCGAGAAACTCGACCTTCTTGATCCCGAGCACCTTCGCCGCCGCCCGCTGCTCGCGCTGGCGGATCGCGACCAGCTCGGAGTCCTTCTGCTTCGGGTCCTCGCCACCCTGCGAGCCATCGGTGACGATCACGTAGGTGACCTCTGCGCCGTCCTTCGCCAGCTTGGCCATCGAGCCGCCGGCGCCAAACTCGGGATCGTCCGGGTGCGCGAACACGCCGAGCACGCGATCGAACTTCTGGTGGTTCGAGGAGTTGCTGCGTGAGCTGGTTCGAGGCGTCCGGCGCGTTGACTTCTTCTTGGCCACGAGAATCAGGTTATCAACTCGCCTTCTTTGACCGTGATTCCAATGACGCCAGCGGGATCGCGCGTTCGAGCGGCTTCCACAGCGCCTCGAACTCGGAAGCCGACACCTTCCCGCGCGAGGCGATGACACGAGCGCCGAACACGGCGGTCTTTGCCGCCGCCCAACCCGAGTCACCTGTCAGGCGCATCGGCACCGTGACCAGTGCCGCCAGCGCGGCCGCCTCCTCCGCCGCTTTCGCGCTTCCGTCCGTGACCACGCGTGAAAGCGCGTTCGAGACGTCGTCGGCCAGCAGCCACGGCTCGGCCAGCAGGGAGCATTGGTGCGCGCTCAACCTGCCCACCGCGGTCAGGTAGCGCTGAACTGCCGGCGTGATCGAGCGTGGCTTGGTCACCGGCACCGCGGAGGCGAAGGGCGCGTACGAGACGGCGAACTTGATCGGCGACAGCCGCTGCCGGTCGAGCAGCGCCGTGAGCGCATGCCACGCCGTGACCGCCTCATCGTCGGTGCGGGCGGCCAGGTGGTCGGCGATCGCGTCGCCGGCATGCAGCACGGGTGCGACGACGGCCAGATCCACGACCGGCGCGATGACGGCCACCCTCGCCCACTCCTCGGGATTCAGAGCGACCACTCGGGCGGCCAGCCCGCCGGCGTCAACGTCGCCGAATGGAACCACCTCGGTGAGGACGCCGTAATGCGCCTGGGCCTGCTCGCGCGTGAGCGTGTCCCTGCTTGCGAGCGCATACCCGGCGCGCTCGACAGCGGACACGATCCGGCAGCGGACCTCGAGATCCAGGCCCCGCGTGCACTGGATCGCGGCCACCACCGCCCGTACCACCCCGACCGGCTCGGCGCTTCCCTCCCGCGTCACGGAGGCGACCAGCTGACGCCGGTCGAGGACGCGCAGCCACTGGATCGCATTGAGCTCATGGACCACCTTGAGAAATGCCGTCACCTCGGCTGTGCCCGGCCCGTAGAGCGGACCGCGACGGATGGCGGTCTTCCGGGCGCCCGGCGATGTGGCCGCCTGCGTCTTCGCGGTCCGCTTCGGCGGAGCCGCCGACGCCGCCATCGGGTCGGAGGCCTGGACGTCCAGCGATCTCAGCGGAATCGCCTGCTCGAGCGGGACCCAGAGCGCTTGCAGCTGGGCTGGTGTCAGCTCGCCCCGACAGCTCAGAACGCGGGCCCCGTGGACGACGGTCTTCATCGCCGCCCAACCCGCGTCGCCCGAGAGATGATTAGTCACCGCAGCCAGCGCTGAGAGCGCGACAGCCTCCTCGCTTTCGCGCGCCGGGGTTCTGGCCGCCACCTGCAGAAGACTGGTGCTCGCCTCGCGATCGACCGACCACGGCCTGGCCAGCGATTCCCACTGCGCCGGCGCCAGCCACTTGAGCGTTTTGGCGAACAGCTGCACCCCCGCCGGCGGCTCGGCGCTCACCACCGGGGGGATCGCTGAGGCAAAGGGCAGGTAGTGCGCCGCGAACGTCAGCGACGCAAGCTGGCGCCTGCGAACCAGGGCGGATGCCGCCGACCAGGCCGCCGCGACCTCTGCATCGCTGCGGTCCCTCAACGCCGCAGCGAGGGCGGAGGCCACCGCGGCCATCGGCTCGCCCAACGTGGACGTACCGCCGGCGGCGCCGTGGAGAAGCGACCGCACCGCCTCCGCCGGCTGGGCGGAGCTGTCCCTCACCACCTTCGAGACCGAGCCCCGAACCGCCAGCACCTTGCGCCACTGCGCGGCGGTCAGGCGTCCTGCCGCGAGAAGGAACTCGCCCACCTCGCCCGAGTTCGGTCCGAACCGCTCACCGGCGGCGACCGCGGACTCGGTCTGGGACCCCGGGATGGACACGACCGCAACACTGTAAAAGGTATGGCTGGCCACCGGACCCCGCCTTAAGAGGGTCCTCGGACTTCTGAGCGACCTTTACCCGCCTCGAGTGCCGGCCCTCGGACTCGCCGTCTATCGTCCGGCGACCCTCCTAACTGACTGTCTCTACCTTCAGGAGGTTGGTCTGCCCGGCCAGGCCCACGGGCACCCCGGCCACTATCACGACCCTGTCGCCCGAGCGCACGAAGCCGCCCTTCACGGCCGCGGCAGTGGCGTTCGAAACCATGTCGTCGGTGTCCCGGCCGGGTCGTACCAGCAGCGGGATCACCCCCGCATACAGGGCGGTCTTGCGCAGCACGCTCTCGTTGGGGCTGGCGGCGATGATCGGCACCTGAGGCCGCGCCTTGCTGCAGCGCAACGCTGTCGTGCCGGACTCGGTGAACGCGATGATCACGCGTGCTTTGAGCTCATTCGCACTCTCCGCGGCCGCATGAGCGATGGCGCTTCCGACCTCGCCCGGTTCGCGCCAGATCTGACGCTGGCGCTGGAAGGCCGGATGGCGCTGGGCCGACATGCAGATGCGTGCCATCGCCCGTACCGCCTCCACAGGGTGGGCGCCGACCGACGTCTCCTGCGACAGCATCACCGCATCGGTTCCGTCCCAGATCGCGTTGGCGACGTCGGAGGCCTCGGCGCGGGTGGGGCGGTTCGACGTGACCATTGACTCCAGCATCTCCGTGGCCGTGATCACCGGTACGCCCGCGCGGTTGGCGTGGTCGATCACCTCCTTCTGGACCGCCGGCAGCTCGCCCAGCTTGAGCTCGACGCCGAGGTCCCCGCGGGCGACCATCACCGCGCCGGCGACCTCGAGGATCTGCCCCAGCTCGCGGATCGCCTCCACCTTCTCGAGCTTGGCGATCACTGGCGCGGTGCTCCCGAGGCTGGCGATGTGGTTACGGCATTCGACCACGTCCTGCGGCTTGCGTACAAAGGACAGCGCCACATAGTCGACGCCAAGCTCGACCGCCAGCTTGAGGTCGGCGAGGTCTTTGTCTGTGAGGGCCGGTAGGGGCGGTGTCCGGCCCGGCACTAAAACCCCCTTGCGCTCGCCGAGGAGGCCACCCCGGACCACGGCGCAGGTCGCGCGGCCGTCCGCCTTCTCCCTCACCGCGAGCTCGATGCGGCCGTCGTCGAGCAGGACCCGATCGCCTTTGCGCACCGTGTCGACCAGCTCTTGGTGGCTTACCTCGATGTCCGACGGCTCGATCCGGGGGCCGGCCGTCAGCACGACCCGGCGGCCGCGGACCAGGCGTTGGAATGACGCCTCCAGCTCACCGGTGCGAATCTTCGGGCCCTGCAGGTCGCCGACCAGTGCAATCGGCCGGCCGACGGCAGCCGCCGCGGCGCGGACGTCGGCCGCGGCGCGGCGATGGGTCTCGTGGTCTCCGTGGGAAAAGTTGAGCCTGGCCACGTCCATGCCCGCCAGGATCAGGTTTCGCAGCACGCTCGGCGATGAGCTCGAGGGACCGATGGTGCAGACGATGCGCGTGCGGCGGATGACCGACTTCATCGGTACTTCTCCACGGTGCGGCCGAGGTCCTTCTCGGCCACCAGGACGCGCCGCTCCAGCTCGAGCGCGCTGATCACCGCGCCGCCCATGCCGCGAACCAGATCGCTCTGGAAGCGGTCTGACGTCGCAACTGTGAGCGGGTCTTCGCCTGCGGTCGCCGCGTAGGCGAGTCGCTCGATCGCGTGGTCAGCCGAGTGGCCCTTGCGCGTGAAGATCACCCGCACGCCCTGGTTCGATTCCTCCGAGTTGGTCATCGACGTGGTGCGGTGAGCGTCGAAGACAACCGTCACCTCCGCACCCGTCACCTGACCATAGACGCCGAGCCGGTCGATCAACCTGTCACGCGCGGCTTCGAGGGATTCGTTCATCAAGGATTTGAGCGATGGCCACGCATGGATGATGTTGTAGCCGTCGACGATCAAGCGCTCCACTATGGGTTCAGATTCAGGTTCTGATCCCGGAAGCGCATGTGCTCCTGGCCCAGGAATGCGAGGTTGGGGTCGATGCCGGCGATGCCCGAAATTGTCGTGACTGCGTTCCAGAATGCGCCGCTCGCTCCCGGCAGGTACCACAGCCCCAGGAACACGATGAGGATGCCGGTCATGCCGAGCCGGTTGGCTGATGCCTGGACTGAGTAAGGCAGCCAGGGACGGAGGATTCCGAATCCGTCCAGCGGCGGGATCGGCACCAGGTTGATCAGGAGCGCGAAGGCTTCAAGAAAGACAACGAACCCCAGGGCTTCGAAGAATGCGATGCTGCCGGCGTTGATCCAGCCCAGGTGGTCGGAGACGACATAGAGCGCCGCCGCCAGCAGGCCGAAGATCGCCGTGCCCACTGGACCCGCGAGCGAGACCGCTGAGTCCCACCACTTGCTCCGCAGTGCAGCGTGGTCGATGTAGACGGCGCCGCCTGGCAGGCCGAAGCCGCCGAGCAGCAGGGCCGCGATCGGAAGCGCGATGCTCATCAGCACGTTCGTGTAGCGCAGCGGATCGAAGGTCAGGTATCCGGAGGCGGCGACCGAGCGATCGCCGCCGATGTAGGCGACGAAGGCGTGCGCGAACTCATGCACGCACACCGAAGCGATCCAGGCCGAAGTCACGAAGACGAGGGTCAGCGCGTCCTGGTACTGAGGCACCAAACGCATCCACAGCGCGGCACCCGAACCGCCCGCAACGGCGACCAGGCCCAGGAAGATAGGACTTACGCCCAGCACGCCACGCATCCGCGGCAGCGGCTTGCGGCGCAGCGCCTTGTCCGGAGCCCATCCGCTCGACGGCTTGACCGCGACCGGGTCGTCGCGCAGGGCGCCGGTCTGGAGGTGGCGGCGGAGGTCGTACAGCGTGACACCCGCCTTCTGGAGCGGTGCGGAGGTTTTGCGGGAGTCGCTGTACATCAGGGCCAGCAGGAGGTGGACCGGGTCGACGCGGTAGTGGCCAAGCACCTGCGCCTCACGGTTCGCATTCACAAGCAGCTGGCGCAGCGGCAGCTCGGGGGCTGAACCGTCCTGCGGCAGCGATGCGGCCATGGCGACGGGATCCACGTTCAGCGCGCGGAGCGATTCCTCCGCGGGCCCACCTGGTTTCTCCAGCACCGCTCTGAGCACCTCGACGGGGTCGACGCTCGCTAGCGCACGCGCGCGCGACGCGTCAGCCGCGCGCTCCAGGACTTCGCGCGCGTCGCGCGTGACGGGAATGTCCGCGGTGGCCACGTCGAGGTCGCGGTCGCTGATCATGTTTCGCGGTTCAGTCTAGGGAGAAGGGGACTCCCTACTTCCGCGTTGACGCATGACCTCATACAGGAGTGCGGCCGCTGCGGCGGAGGAGTTGTAGCTCCCTACGCGGCCCCTGGCCGGAAGGCGCAGACGCACGTCGCACCGCTCGAGCACCAGCCGGTGCACGCCCTGGCCCTCGCCGCCTACGACCAGGCAGACGCGCTGCGTAAGGTCGAAGTCCCACGGCCAGGTGTCGCCTCGCACATCCAGCGCGACGCACCAGACGCCTGCGCGCTTTACCTCTGCAATCGCGGACGGCATGCCCGATACACGCGCGATCGGCATGAGCTCGCTCGCGCCCGAGCTCGCCTTCACGGCGGCAGGTGACAGTGGCGCGCTGCGGTGCTCGGGCAGGATGGCCCCATCCGCCCCCGCAACCTCCGAGCTGCGCAGGATGGCGCCCAGGTTCTGCGGATCCATGATCGAGTCCAGTGCCACCAGCAGGGCCGGCTTTGTGTCGAGCAGCTCTCGCAGGGTCCAGTCGCGCCTTGGCTTGAGCTCGGCCGCCACGCCCTGATGCACGCCACGAGCGATCGCATCCAGCTGCTCCGCCGGCACCATCTCCACCTTCGCGAGGACGCGCAGCTCGTCCAGCCGCGGGTCATGACCCAGTCCGGCCGCCTGCAGCACACGCACCACGCGGCCGGCGCGCGCGGCTTCCAGGACCGCGTTGCGGCCGTGAATGAGCACGGGTGGCGCGGGTACGGGCCGACGCTGTCTCACGACACAAGCGTGACTAGAATCGGTCGATGGTGTCGGTGGCGGACTTCATGGCACAGGCAAGGGAGCTGCTCCGAGCTGGCCCGAACACGAAGAGCCTTCATCAGGTTGGCATCCTGCTGGCGGAAGCGTCCGCAAAGCCAGGCTTCATCCCCGAAGTGGAGATGCATCGCCTGCACGGCGGCGATTCAACCTTCACGGTCCTGCAGACCGACCCCGACGGCCTCACTCTCATGCTCGCGCGTTTCTCACCTGCCGAGGAAACACCGGTCCATGACCACAGCTCCTGGGGAGTCGCCTGCGTCGTCAAAGGCAAGGACCGCTATCGCCACTGGCAGCTGGCGGAGGATGGTCACCTATCAGTGCTCTACGAGAAGGAGCTCGGGCCAGGCTCCTTCGTGACCTGGTCCGACCCGCCAGAGGACATTCACAGCCAGCAGGGAATCGATGAGCCTGCGACCGAGCTGGTCCTCTTTGGGAGGGATGTCACCACCATCCCGCGCCGTTACTACGACCCGGAGACGGGCGACGTCAGGACCGCCCTGCCTCAGTAACGGCGATCCTCTTCCATCGGACGCCGTCCTTCGAGTCCTCCAGCGCGATTCCACGCTGTCGCAGCTCCTCGCGGATGCGATCGGACCGCGCGAAGTCCTTCGCCTTGCGCGCTTCCTCTCGCTCGGCGATCAAGCGCTCAACCTCGGCCGCGAGTCCAGGCTCGCCGTCCTTCAACACGTCGAGGTGAGCGTCGACGTCGGTTAGCACACCGAGTGATGCGCTCACGCCCTGTCCGCTGATGGGCCCGCGGTCGAGCGCGCTGTTGACCTCGCGGACGAAATCGAAGACATGGCCGATGCCGCGCGGCAGGTTGAGGTCGTCGTCGAGCGAATCTCGATACAGAGCGCGTGCCTGCGCCGCGCTCTCTACCAGCTCCTGGCTGTCCACCCCGACCGGACGGACGGCCGACAGGCGCTGGAACAGATCGCGCAGACGCCTCACCTGCTCGGCTGCGGCGTGCAGCGCATCGTCGGTCAGGCGCAGCTTCTGGCGATAGTGA
>VBFO01000049.1 GCA_005881025.1 Chloroflexota bacterium
GAGCGGGGAGCAAACCCCATCGACAGCGCGAAATCGCTGGGCCCGATGAACACCGCGTCCACCCCGGGAACCGACACGATCTCGTCGAGCCGGTCGAGCGCGGGCACCGTCTCGACCATGACCGCGCAGATGACCGAGCGATTCGCAGTGTCGGGGCTGTAGCTCGCAGCGTGGAGCGATGCTCGCGTCGGTCCCCAGCTGCGAAAGCCCTGTGGCGGGTAGCGACACGCTCCCACCGCGGCCTCGGCCTCCTCCGGGGAGTTGACCATTGGCACTATCACGCCTGCGGCGCCGGCATCGAGGGCCTTCATGATCCAGCCGGGATCGTTCCAGGGCACCCGCACGAGCGAGGGCACGCCGGTGACAGCGACCGCCTGCAGCATGCCGAGCATCTCCTGGTAGCCGATGAGTCCGTGTTGGGCGTCGATGCAGACCCAGTCGAAACCCGCGGCGGCCACAGCCTCGGCCGTGAACGATCCCGGGATGACGCACCAGGCGCCGATGGCGGGCTTACCCGCCGTCAGGACCTCCCGCAAACCCACCGCGGCAGCGTAGCTCAGCTGCTGAGCGCCTCCGCCAGGGGCGCATGGTTGAAGCACGCGACGGTGTGTTCGCGCTCGACATCGCTCAGGCGCGGGATCTCCTTCCAGCACACGTCGATGGAACGGAAGCAGCGGGTGGCAAACCTGCACCGCGCCGGGATGTTGATGGCGGTGGGGATCTCGCCCGCGAGCACTATTCGTTTTGTCCGCTCCCGCTTGCTCGAGATCATCGGCACCGCGGACAGGAGCGCCTGTGTGTAGGGGTGGCGTGGGTTGGAGAAGAGCTGATGCTTTGGCGCCACCTCGACCAGGTGGCCGAGGTACAGGACTGCTACGCGATCGGCGACATGCCTCACCACGCCGAGGTCGTGAGAGATCAGGACGTAAGTGAGGTGCAGTGCGTCTCTCAGGTCCGCGAGCAGATTCAGGATCTTGGACTGGACCGACACGTCGAGGGCGCTCACGGGCTCGTCGAGGATCAGGAACTCCGGCTTGACCGCGAGGGCGCGCGCGATGCAGATCCGCTGCCGCTGGCCGCCGCTGAACTCGTGCGGGTAGCGGTCGATGACGTTCGGCGAGAGTCCGACGAGCTCCAGCAGCTCCTTGATGCGGCGCCGGCGGGCCTGCGGATCCAAACCGCTTATCCCCTCGCCCACGATCTGGCTCACATCGTGCCTCGGGTTGAGCGATGAGTACGGATCTTGGAAGACGATCTGCACCTTCCGGCGCAATCGGCGCACCTGAGCTCGCGACATGGCGAAGATGTTCTGGCCCTCGTAGCGCACCTGGCCCCGCGTCGGTTCGATGAGCTTGATCAAGAGCCGCGCGAGCGTTGATTTGCCGCTGCCGCTCTCGCCGACGAGCGCGAGGATCTCTCCGCGAGTGACAGTGAGGTCGACATCTTCCAACGCGCTCAGCCAGGACCGGCTCTTTCCGAGCCAGCCGGCGTCAACCGGATAGAGCTTGCTGAGGCCGGTGATCTCGACCAGCGGCTCAGCAGCCCGGGGCGCCTCAGTCGCTCTGCTGAGAGCCGACGTCATCGAGTTCAAAGCTTAAGCTTGCTGGCGGCCATGAGGCTCTCAGAGCGGGTCTACCTGGTCGGGTCGGGCAGCAACGGATTCGACCTCACCGACCCCTTCGACTGCCACGTCTATTTAATAGACGGGGGCAGCGAGCTGGCGCTGATCGACGTCGGTGCCGGTATGGGAGCGCCCGCGATCATCGAGAACGTCAAGCGCGATGGGCTCGATCCAGCGCGCATCCGCCACCTGATCTTCACGCACGCGCACGGCGACCACGCGGGTGGAGGCGCCCGGATGAGAAAGCTGCTCGGCGAGCCCGCGACCTACCTCTCCGGAGTGGTCGCCGACAGCCTGCGCCGCGGCGACGAGAAGGCGATCAGCCTGGATGTCGCCAAGCTGGCCGGGATCTACCCGGACGACTACCACCTCGAGCCCTGCCCGATCGATCACGAGCTCGAGGAGGGGGCAACCATCCAGGTCGGCAACCTGAGGCTCGCGGTCTTCGACACGCCGGGCCATTCGGACGGTCATGTGTCGCTGCTGCTGGAGGATGGCGGCCAGAGGATGCTGTTCGCGGGCGACGTGATCTTCCACGGCGGCAAGGTCCTGCTTCAGAACATCCACGACTGCCGGCTCGATGCTCTGATCAGCTCGCTGCGGAAGCTGCGCCAACTCGAGATCACGGCTCTTTTTCCCGGTCACCTGACGCTTTCGCTGAAGGATGGGCAGCGCCACATCGAACGGGCCAACCAGGTGCTCGACCGCCTGCTCGTGCCGGAACAGATGGTGGCGGCCTGGTAGTCAGGCCGTATGCAAAAGGTGCGCGAGCACCTTCTCGCGGGCGTGCGCTCCCCAATCGCCCAACAACAGGTCGGCGCCTTGCCACGCAACCGGGAACTTGACCATCTCACATGGCCCAATGGCGCTTCGAAAGACCGTTTCGGCGCGCTCGAGGAAGTCATCGTCCAGTGAGCCAACGAGGATGAGCTTCGGTGCTCGAGCCTCCCTCACATCGGCGGGCTGCGCCACACGCTCGTCCTGCACCGGTGAAAAGACGGCTATCGATGCGACCGGTTGCGCCGGGCCCGCTGCTGCGGCGAGGGCCGCGATCGCCCCGGCGCCCTCACCCACAAGGTGAACTCGCTGAGCGCCCTGCGACCTCGCGAAGTCGATCGCCGCGAAGACGGCAGGGACTGCAAGGGCCGGATCCCACGGATCGTCGGAAGCGCCGTGACCGGGCAGGTCGAAGGCCAGGGCTGAGAATCCGCGCTCGCCGAGCCACATCGCCAGCGGCCGCCAAGCATCCAGGTCGCGTCCCTCACCATGCACCAGCACGGTCCAATGATCGCCCGCGTCCGAGCGCTCGCCCCGCAGAGTCAGTCCGCGGGGCCCGGCAAACTCGACCGGGTTCAGCAATTGGTCGGTGTTAGGATCCTATAAATCATCCACTCGGCGATACGTTTGGCTTGAGGAAATGAACATGAGCGACCGCACAAGCGAACCGTTGCACGGCCTTGTCGAGCAGTACATGGATGGAGGCCTGTCGCGGCGCCAGTTCGTGAAGGGCGCTCTGGCGCTCGGCCTTGGCATGACCACCATCGGCGCGCTGCTCGCCGCATGTGGCTCATCCACCACGGGGGCGACCACGCCCAAGCAGGGCGGCACGCTGCGCGAGGGCTACGACCTCGACTTCTCACGCCTCGACCCGATCAACACCAACTGGTATGACCCCGCCTTCTATGCCGTCTATGAGTCGCTGGTCACCAACGACCCGGACGGCAAGTACGTCCCGCAGATCGCCGAGAGCTGGACGGTGGCGGGCGACGGCCTTTCGGTCACCTTCAAGATCCGCAGCGGTCTGAAATTCCAATCAGGCGCCACCCTCGACGCCACCGCGATCAAGGCCGTCTACGACGGCATCGCGGATCCGAAGAACGGCTCGCCGCTGGGCTCGGTCTGGGCCCCGGTCCAGAGCACCGACGCGCCGGATGCGACGACGCTCATCATCAAGCTCAAGCACCCTTACTTCGACCTCTTCAACATCGTCAAGACGGGCTACTGGGACATCGTCAACATGGCCTATCGGGCCCAGCTCGGCGACAAGTACGGGCAGCAGGGCGTGGACGGCTCGGGGCCGTTCAAGCTGACCGAGTGGGTGCCCGGCAGCCACACCACCGTCAAGCGCTGGGATGCCTACCCGGGCACCGTGACGCCATTCATCCAGAACAAGGGCAAGCCCTACCTGGACGGGATCAACTGGATCACGATCCTCGACGCCCCGCAGCGGGCAATCCAGATTCAGAACGGCGAGATCGACACCCTGCGCGGGCCTGCGTTCCAGGACATCAGCCGGCTGCAGTCTGACCACAACCTCACCGTCACGCAGCTGAAGGAATGGTCGGGATATTTCTTCAGCTTGAACTTCAAGCGCAAGGACCTCGGATTCGACGACGTCAACGTGCGGCAGGCCCTGTCGCACGCCATCGACCGCGCCGGAATCGTGAAGGCGCTGCTGTTCTCGCACGGGACGCCTCTTTATGGCCCGATCACGACCGCCGACAAGTCGTACACCAAGGACGTCGAGGGGTTCAACCAGTACGACGTCAACAAGGCCAAGAGCATGCTCAGTGCCGCGGGCTGGACCGCGGGGACCGACGGGATCCTGGCCAAGGGCGGCGTCAAGTTCAAATTCGAGATGATCATCCAGGCCGAGAGCTTCAACCAGCAGCTGGGATCGGCGATCCAGGCTCAGCTCAAGGCGGTCGGGGTGGACCTCAAGGTGTCGTCCCTGGACCGGGGCACGTTCTTCAACAGGGCATTCGCCAACCCGGACTCGGTGATGTTCTTCTACCTCTGGCCGGTGCCCATCGATGTGGTGACGCTGTTCGTCAACAGCGTGAACGCCAACGGCAAGGGGCCGAACTGGGGCAACGCGGTAGTGCCCGAGGTGGACGCCGCGATCGCCGCCTGGCAGAGCGCTGCCAACGAGGACCAGCTGATCGCCGCCGGAAAGCAGTTCCAGCTCGCGGTGGCCGAAAAGCTGCCGTTTGTGCCGGTCATCAACCGCGACGCCTTCTGGGTGAACCGGTCCAACGTGCACGGTTGGCACCCCGACCAGTGGAACCTGTACCCGTACTACAACGACGTGTGGATCGGCTAGCCGCCCGCACTACCTTTCGCAACAGCTAGAAGTTCACACTGGAGCAAGGTGGCTTCCTACCTGGCGCGCCGGACGGGCTACATGGTCCTCATCCTGGCGATCTCGTCGGTCGTCATCTTCTATGCGCTCCGGTCGGCGCCAGGTGGGCCGAGCGGGGGCGGAGTGCTGAGCCCACTTTCATCGCAAGAGGTTCGCCAGGCGTATGAGAAGCGGCTGGGCCTGGACCAGCCCGTCTACACGCAGTACTTCATCTACCTCTCGCACCTCGCCAAGGGAGACCTGGGCACGTCGCTCGTCAACGGCACGCCCATCACCGAGCTGCTGGCGACCCACGCTCGCAACAGCCTCGTCCTCGGCCTGACCGCGCTGGCGATCTCGTACCTGATCGCGATCCCGCTCGGCGTGCTGGCGGCGGTGAAACGAAACACCTGGGTCGACCAGCTCGCCATGGGAGGAGCGATCCTCGGGATGGGGATCCCGAACTTCTGGCTGGCGCTGATCCTCGTCTACTTCTTCTCCCTACGGCTGGGACTGCTGCCCTCCGCGGGCTGCTGCGATCCTCCGCAACTACTGATGCCGGCTCTCGTGCTCGCGGCCGAAGGCACCGCCGTGACCATGAGGATGACCAGGTCTTCGATGCTCGAGCATCTGCGCGACGATTTCGTGCGCGCGCTGCGCGCGAAGGGCCTGCCCGAATGGCGAGTGATCCTGCAGCACGTGCTGCGCAACGCGCTCATCCCGGTCATCTCGCTCACAGGCCTTCGCCTTGGATGGCTGGTGGGATACGCGCTGATCGTTGAGACGATCTTCCGCTGGCCGGGCGTGGGCTACCTGCTGGTCGACTCGGTGCTGCGTCGTGATTATCCGGTGGCGCAGTTCTTCTCGCTGCTGCTCATCTTCTTCGTACTGATGGCCAACTGGTTCGCCGACATCGGCTACGGGCTGGCCAATCCACGGATCCGGGTGGCTTGAGCACCTAAATGGCTGATGTGACGATCGCCGACGACAAGTCGGCATGGGAGGCGAGGGTCGAGCGCCTGTGGGCGACGCGGCCGTCTCGCTGGCGCGACGCATGGTGGGAGCTGTCGCGCAACAAGCTCGCGCTGGGAGGCGCGGTGATCGTCGCGTTCTTCACGCTGGTCGCGATCTTCGGCCCGATGCTGGCTCCCTACGACTATGCCAACCAGGTGCTGAGCGACGTGCTCCTACCTCCCTTCACCGGCGGTCATGTGTTCGGCACCGACGAGCTCGGCCGCGACGTCCTCAGCCGGTTGCTGCTGGGGATCCGCATCTCGATGGCGGTCGGGCTCGGCACCACGGCCATCGCGCTGGTGATCGGAACCGTCGCGGGGATGCTGGCCGGCTACTACCGGGGCTGGGTGGACAGGGTCCTCAACGGCTTCGTGGAGCTGGTCTGGGGCTTCCCACTGATCCTGATCGCAGTGCTGCTGATCGGCGCCATCGGGCCGGGGCTGACGGGCGTGATCATCGCTGTCGGGTTCGTCAACTGGGCCGGCTTCGCCCGCATCGTGCGGGGGGAGGTGTTCGCGCTGCGCGAGAAAGAGTTCGTTGCGGCCGCCCGCGCCCTGGGCAAGGGCGACCTCGAGATCATGGTCCGGCACCTGCTGCCGAACGTGGTCGGGTCGGCGTTGGTGATGGGCTCGTACTACATCGCGATTGCGATCATTGCTGAGGCGGGCCTCTCGTTCATCGGCATGGGCGCGCAGCCACCGCTGCCAAGCCTCGGGCAGATGATCAACGAAGGCAGCGGCTACATGCTCCTCAACCACTGGCTCAGCACCATCCCGGGCGTCGTCATCGTGCTCCTGGTGCTTGGCCTGAATGTGCTTGGCGACGGCCTTCGCGATGTCCTCGACCCCCGACTCAAAGGCCAGGGGTGAGCTCCTCCGGGATCGCCCTCGACGTCCGAGACCTCACGACCACGCTTTTTC
>VBFO01000007.1 GCA_005881025.1 Chloroflexota bacterium
CAGCTCGCCGACCTGCCGTTGGGCGTTCTTCGACCGCTCGCGGAATCATTCGAGCCGCTGGTGCACGATGGCTTCCTGCGGCAATCGAGAGAAAGCCAGACGATTTCGCGCACACAGGCAGCACGCCGCCTAAGCGCTCGCCCTTACCTCTCTCATCGAGGCACCCGAGCCCCCGAACCTCACAGCTGTGATCTCGGCCAGGATCCCAAGTGCTGTCTCCTCCGCCCCGCGGCCACCGAGGTCCAGGCCGATCGGCCCGTGCACGCGCCCAAGCTGGTCCTCGGTGAAACCTTCGCGGCGCAGCGCATCAAATCGGTTCTGATTCGTCTTGCGGCTTCCGATCGCGCCGATGTAGCCGACCGGCTTGCCGAGCACCCCCCGCAGTGCAGGCAGATCGAACTTCGGGTCGTGAGTGAGGATGACCACGTAGGTGGAGCTGTCGAGCTTCAGCTTGGCCAGCGCCTCGTCCGGCCACGAGACGATCAGCTCGTCCGCATCTGGAAAACGTTCATGCGTGGCGAACTTCGCCCGGGCGTCGATGACCGTGACCCGATAGCCCATCAGCTTGGCCAGGCGGTGCAGAGGAATCGCGATGTGGATGGCCCCGATGACGACGAGGTGTGGAGTCCTGCGGAACGGCTGGATGAACCAGTCGCCGTCTCGTCGGGCCAGGCCTGACATCTGCGGATCGCCCTCGACCACCTCGACCTCACCGCTGACCAGGTTGGTGCGCATCGTGGCGGGCTCGTCTTTTGCGAGCGCTGTGATCAAGCGCTTCTGCGCCGGTGCCAGGGGCTGCACGAAGACCTCGATGTGCCCGCCACAGGCAAGCCCGACCTCGAAGGCAACGTCGTCCGCGACACCGAAAGCGGCTATCTTCGGCCGGCCCGACTTCAGCACCTTCTGCGCCTCTTCGAAGACGGCGCCTTCGATGCACCCGTTGCTGACCGATCCGGCCATCTTCCCGGACCGCGTGACGGCCATGGTGGACCCGAGAGGACGGGGGCTGGAGCCCCAGGTCTCGATCACAGTGGCGAGGGCGACCTCCTCACCGGCGTCGTTCCACTGCCGCAGCTCGTCAAGGATCTCGCGCATCTCGGATCGTTATACGCGCGTGGAGCGGCGATCAAGGCCCGCCAGCAGCCGGCCGAGATCGTCGAGGGCCTGCACGTTGTGCGCGGCGAGAAAGTCGTCGCAGTACGGCAGGGCCGCCGCCATGCCACGCGTCAGCGGCTGATATCCCTCGGACCCGATGAGCGGGTTCAGCCATACCAGTCGATGCGCCGACCGGCGCAGGTGGATCAGCTCGGCGGTCAGCTGGTCGGGGTCGCCCCGGTCCCAGCCGTCGCTGACGATGATGACGACCGCGCCGTGCCCGAGCACGCGCCGCGCCCAGTGGCGGTTGAAGTCGGCGAGGGCGTCGCCGATGCGAGTGCCGCCGCTGAAGTCGTGCACGCCTTTGCTGACAGCTTCGAGTGCCTTGTCGAGGTCGCGCTGCCGAAGCTGTCTGGTGATGCGCGTGAGCCGGGTCGAAAAAACGAACGCCTCGAGGTCCTCACGGCGCGCGATCGCGTAAGCGAAGATCATCAGCAGCCGCGAGTAGCGTTCCATCGAACCGCTTACGTCGCAGATCAACACCAATGGGCGACGCCGCAATCGAGGCCGCCTGCGGAACAGCTGCATCAGCTCTCCGCTCGAGCGGATGGCATGCCGAGCTGACCGCCGCAGGTCGATCGGTCCCGTCTTGCCTGCGCGCATTCGGCGCGTGCGTCGCTCGGCCACGCGCCATGCGGCCTGCTCCAGCAGACGCCTGACCTGCTCCGTCTCGTCCCATGTCATCTCCTCGAAGTCCTTCTGACGAAGTAGCTCCTCGGCGCTGTAGCCGCTCGAGGTTGCAGGCACCGACCGCGCCTCCTGCTCGCGGCTCATCTGGGAGCTGCTCAAGCCGAGGGCGGCAGACCAGGCTGCTGCTCTCTCGGGCGACATCCGCAGCGGGCGACTGCGGCCCGGGATGGCGCCGGCCGTGATGCGTGGATCGGGCGGCGCCCAGAAGATGTCGAATGCAGCCTCGAAGGTCGGGATGTCCTCCTTGCGGCTGACGAACACCGAGCGCAGCGCGCCGCGGAAGTCGGTCTCGCGCTTGAGGTCGATGTAGGTCAGCGCGCGGGTGGCGTCGGTCAGGCGGCGGGGGCCGGCTTCGATCCCAGAGTCGTGAAGCAGCCGCGCGAACGCGCCGAGGCGAGGGAGAAGGTCGGAGTCAGGCACCTCGAGCTTTCTCGACCATCGCCGGCACCTTTTCCCGCACGCGCTCCAGGTCTTCCTGGTACTTCAGGGCCGCACCGAGAGTGGCGTCGACGAGGGAGCTGTCGATGCGGGTCGCGCCCAAGGCCGCCAGAGAGCGGGCCCAGTCGAGCGTCTCGGCCACGCCCGGCACCTTGTACAGGTCCATCCCTCTCAGGCCCTGCACCAGCGCCGCCACCTCGCGGGCCAGCCCGTCTGCCGCCTCCGGCGCCCGCGCCCGCACGATCTCCACCTCTTTCTCGAGGTTGGGGTAGTCGATCCAGTGGTAGAGGCAGCGTCGTTTCAACGCGTCGTGCACCTCACGGGTGCGGTTGGAGGTGATGACCACAAACGGCGGCCGCTTGGCCTTGATGGTCCCCAGCTCTGGGATCGACACCTGGAAATCCGACAGCAGCTCGAGAAGAAAAGCCTCGAACTCCTCGTCTGAACGGTCGATCTCATCGATCAGGAGCACCGGTGGGACCGCGTCGTCGTTGTCGATGGCATCCAGGAGTGGACGCCGGAGCAGGAACTCGGGGCTGAAGATCTCGCGCTCAGCGGCGCGCCGGTCCTGCGTTTCGTCCAGCAGCCTGATGTGCAGCAGCTGCCGGGGGTAGTTCCACTCGTAGACGGCGTGCGCGAGGTCGATGCCCTCGTAGCACTGGAGGCGGATCAACCTCGCGTCCAGGACCTCCGCCATCACCTTGGCGGCCTCGGTCTTGCCTACCCCGGCCTCGCCCTCGATGAACAACGGCTTGTCGAGCTTGAGGGCCAGAAAGATCGCGGTTGCGAGTGCGCGATCGCCGATGTAGTGACGCTCAAGCAGCCTGGCTTCGACATCACCGATCTCGTTGATGCTCGTCGGCCTGGCGGTACCCACGCAGGAAAGGGTACCGCCGGGACTTAGCACGGGGGAGGCAGGCCTCCCCCGTGGGACCCCCACCCTCCTCGCCACGACTGGGTGGCGCTTGGAAAGTGCACGCCGGCGGACGGCCGGAATGAATCCGGCCTGCTTGCGACCCTAGCGTCTAGTCGTATGCGGGGTTGTCGACCGTCGCGTCGTAGAGGTAGGTGCCGCTGAAGGCCGTCCACTGCGGGGTGGAGATGCTGCAGCTCTTGGTCGTCGTGGTGCCGTGCGAGATGTCCGGCGAGATGGTCACCTTGCATGTGCCCAGCGAGCTCTGGTCAGCCTTGCTCGTGAGGGTGAAGGTCAGGACCGACGGCGTGGACCCGGTCTTGGTGCCGCCCTTGTTGGCGATCACCGCCGAGATCACGCATGGGTCGTCGCAGCGGGACACGCTGATGGAGTTGACCGAGTAGTACGCGGGCCACGTGGATGGCTCGTCGATCTGCCAGACGTCGGTCGGCGCCGTGAGTCCAAAGCTCTTGCCGTAGTTGATGAACTCAAAGTCGCCGTTGCTCACGTCGGACACTGTCTTGCCAGGCTTGGTCTCCACCCGAACGAGGTGATAGGGCGATGCCTCGGTGATGTTCACGATCGTGTCGGACGTGGAGAGCTCTGCGGTGTCGGTGCCGTTGACGCTCACGTTGTCTTTCCGGCTGACGCCCAGGGTGTTCAGAAAGTTCGCCTTCACCTTTTGTGAGTCGGTGAACTGCGTAGTGTCGATCGGCGTCGCATCCTGGCTCGTGAACCACTTGTCGCCGACGGCGCGCGCCACCGATTGGCCGAACGGATCTGTGCCCACGGTGCTCGTCAGGATGTCCTTGCTCTTGTAGTACGCCTTGCCCCCCACCTGGAGTAGCTCGAGATGGACCGCGTCCTGGTCGACCACCATGTCCGCGGCATCCGGCTTCTGGTACTCGAGGTCGAACGTGTAGTTGTGTCCGCCAGTTGTGAATTTGCCCTTGACCTCGAAACCGGATGCGCTCGCCAGGTTGTCAGCGGCGCCGTTGATGAGCTGCGAGGTCGAGGCCTGACCGATACCGAAAGGAAGACCACAAGCGGTCGCCATCAATCCCGCCACCGCGGCGACTAGAAAATTGCGCATCGAAAATCCCCTCTGAAAAAAAGAATGGCCCGGCGAGATGCCGGGCCATCCTACAGGCTATTGCGCCTGCTCGATAGCTCTTTTCGTCAACACCCTGGCGAGGTGCTTCTTGTATTCCGGGCTGGCGCGCAGGTCGCCGGCCGGGTTGAGGCCGTCGGATGCGTGCTGCGCCGCCTCCTCGGGCTTGGCGCCCTTCGCGAGCGCGTCCTCCACCGCCTTGGCGCGCACCGGCGTCGGGCCGACATTGGTCAGGCCGACCCGCCAGTGACCGTCCACCTTCTGGGCTGCGGCTCCGACGATGGCCCAGTCGAACAGGCGACGCCGGAACTTGATGTACTTGTGCGGCCCGTTGGCCACCGGGAACACGACCTCGGTGACTATCTCGTTGGCGGCGAGAGCCGTGGTGAAGATGTCCTTGAAGAAATCGCGGGCCGGGATGGTGCGCTTGTTGGTCACGATGTCGGCGTCGAGCATCAGCGCGAGCGTGGGGTAGTCCCCCGCCGCATCGCCGTGCGCGATCACCCCGCCCATCGTGCCCATGTTGCGGACCTGGTTGTCACCCACCTCGGCTGCGACCTCCGCGAGGATCGGAAGCGATTCCTTGACCGTCTGCGAGCTATGAATCTGGACGTGCCGGGCGAGCGCTCCGACATGCAGCTTGGAGCCCTTGACCTCGATGTGATCGAGACCCTTGATGCCGTTGATGTCGACCAGCGCCTTCGGCTGCGCCAGACGCAGGCGCATGAGCGGGATGAGGCTGTGGCCGCCGGCCAGCACCTTGGCGTCCTCGCCAAGCCTGTCCAGCAGCTTGACCGCCTCGTCGACGGAGGAGGCCTTCGCGTATTCGAATGCGGCGGGGATCACTTGCGCGCCTCCTTGATCTGATTCCAGAGTCTGTCGGGCGTCGCCGGCATGTCCACATGCTTGATGCCGAGCGGCGAGACCGCGTCGCAGATCGCATTGATGATCGCGGCGGTGGCGGCGATGGTCCCAGCCTCCCCGATGCCCTTGACTCCGAGCTCGTTGGTCGGGCTGGGCGTGATGGTCCGGTCGAGCTGGATGTTCGGGATCTCATTCATGGATGGGATCGTGTAATCGAGGAACGTCGCAGAGCGCAGCTGGCCATCCTGGTCGTAGACCATCTCCTCGTACAGTGCCTGCCCAATGCTCTGGGCGATGCCGCCATGCAGCTGGCCGTCCACGATCATCGGGTTGATGATGTTTCCGCAGTCGTCGACCGCGACGTACTTGGTGATCTGCGCGTTACCGGTCTCGGCGTCCACCTCGACGGCGCAGATGTGGGCGCCGAACGGCCACACGAAGTTGGGCGGCTCGAAATAAGCCACCGCCTCCAACCCCTGCTCGAGCCCGGCAGGTAGCTGGCCGTACGCCGCGAAGGCAACCTCTCCAAACGCCTTCGACTTGTCGGGCGCGCCCTTGACGTGGAACTTGCCCTGGTCGAAGACTATGTCCTCCTCAGCCGCCTCGAGGATGTGGGCCGCGACTTTCTTGCCCTTCTCGACCACCTTGGCGCAGGCGCGATTGATCGCGACTCCGCCCACCGCCAGCGTGCGGGAACCATAGGTGCCGTAGCCGAAGCCCGGCCCCTCGTTGGTGTCGCCGTGGCGGATGTCGATCTGTTCGATCGGGACGCCAAGCGCGTCGGCGGCGATCTGAGCGTGAGTCGTGTCGTTGCCCTGGCCGTGGTTGTGGGTGCCGACATAGATGCTTACCCCGCCGGCCGGGTGGACCTTGACCTGGGCCGACTCGGACAGCACCACGCCGCCGGTCGCCGGTCCGGTGACCGCGCCGGGCCCCAGGCCGCAGATCTCGATCCAGGTCGAAAGACCGATGCCGACGAGCTTGCCCTGCTTGCGGGCTTCCGCCTGCTCGCGCCGCATCTGGTCGTAGCCGAACAGCTTCAGCGCCTTGTCGAGGCTGGCGTTGTAATCGCCGGAGTCCATGACCAGCCCGAAGTTCTGCGTGAACGGGAACTCCTCTTTGGCGGGAAAGTTCTTGCGGCGCAGCTCGACGGGGTCCATCTTCAGCTCGACCGCGAGCAGATCGATCATCCGCTCCGCGACGTGGGTGGCCTCGGGTCGTCCTGCCCCGCGGTAAGGGTCGGTCGTGATCTTGTTGGTGAGCACGCCGATCGAGCGCGATGAGATGGCCTTCCACTTATAGGCGCCGCCCGCGAGCAGGCAGGCGCATGTCTGGAAGGCTCCGAAGGTTCCGATGTAGGCGCCGCAGTCAAGCAGCTGGGTGACGCGCATGCCGAGGAGCGTGCCGTCCTTCTTGGCCGAGGCTTCTACGTCATATATCTGTCCGCGGCCGGCGTAGGCGTTCTGCACCGCCTCGGTGCGGGTCTCGGTCCATTTGACAGGTCGCTCGACCAGCTTGGACACCGCCGGCACGAGGTAGTCCTCGGGGTAGGGGCTGATCTTGGAACCGAAACCGCCGCCGACGTCATGGGAGACGACGCGCACCGAGTGCTCGCCCATCCCCAGCGCGCCAGACACGAACAGCCGGATCCAGTGCGGGTTCTGCGTGGACATCCACATGGTCAGGCGCTTGTCGAACGGGTCGTACTCCGCCATGACGACTCGGCTCTCGATCGCGTTCGGCGATAGGCGCCGCTGGAGGATGCGCTGCTTGACCACGACGTCTGCGGTCTTGAAAGCTTCCTCGGTCGCTTCCCACGGAACGTAGGTCGCGTCCCAGGCGATGTTGTCGGGCTGGTCGGTGTGAGCCTTGGGGCTGCCCGGCTTCATCGCTTCCTCGATCTCCATCACCGCGGGCAGCGGGTCGTACTCGACGTCGACAAGCTGGGCTGCGTCCGCAGCCTGGTAGCGCTGCTCGGCCACGACCACCGCGACCGGCTCGCCCTGGTAGCAGACCTCCTCGCGCGCGATCGGATAGCGCGGTGGGTTCACCTTCTTGTCAGGAGCGAAAACAGGAGCCACCGGGTGGGTGGCCGGGCCGGCGATGATGTCCTTGAAGTCCTGGGCCGTGAAGACCCCCAGGACGCCGGGCGACTTCTTGGCCGCCTCGACTCCGATGCTCTTGATCCTCGCGTGCGCATGCGGGCTCCTGACCACCGCCAGATGGACCAGGCCGGTCCTCGTCAGGTCATCCGTGTAGCGCCCGTGTCCGGTGATGAGTCGCGGATCCTCGCGGCGATGGATCTTGGCTCCGACGAGCTGGGAGACCGCCATCACTCACCTCCCGCGGTGACTGCGGACCGGCCGGCGGTCGTAGACGCGCCGCCCATGACCTTGGCGGCCGACTGGACCGACTTGACGATGTTCACATAACCGGTGCAGCGGCAGAGGTTCCCCTCGAGCCCGCGCCGGATCTCGTCCTCGGTCGGGTTCGGGTTCTGCTCTAGCAGGTAAGCGGCCGCCATGATGAAACCGGGCGTGCAGTAGCCGCACTGCAGCCCGTGCTCGTCCCAGAAAGCCTGCTGGATGGGATGCAGCTTGCCTTCCTTGGCCAGGCCCTCGATAGTGGTCAGGTTGCGGCCGTCCGCCTGGACGGCAAACATCGTGCAGCTCTTGATCGCCTTGCCGTCGACGTGGATCGTGCAGGCGCCGCACTGGCTCGTATCGCAGCCGATGTGCGTGCCGGTCAGGCCCACTACGTCCCGTAAGTAGTGCACGAGCAGCAGGCGCGCCTCGACCTCATGCTCGTGCTTCCGCCCATTGATGGTGACTGCGACCTTGTGCTTCATCGGCTCCTCCCTAGCTAGCGGGTTGCTCCGTCAGAGCGCGGGACGGCGCCATCGAGCGCCTTTGCCTCGCAAAACCGAACCGTAACGAACTCTACTATTCGGCTACTTTTACAGTTGAAATGCAACTGGAAAATTCATTCACGGTCACCGCGCCGCCGGAGCGGGTATTCGCGTACCTGCTGGACGTGAACAAGGTCGTCGGCTGCGTTCCCGGGGCCGAGCTGACGGAGGTCGTCGACGACACGACCTTCAAGGGCAAGGTCAAGATCAAGGTGGGCCCGATCACCGTCGCGTACAGCGGAACAGCTCGCATCACCGGCAGGGATGACTCCGGGCACTCGGCCACCCTCGAAGCCGAGGGTAGGGAGACCACGGGCCAGGGCTCTGCCCGGGCGAAGGCCCTGATGGCGGTGACCGCGGATGGGGACGGCTCGATCGTTCGGATCACCACCGACTACACAGTCGCCGGCCGGGTGGCCCAGTTCGGCCGCGGAGTGATGGAGGACGTGTCGCGGCGCATCGTCAACGAGATGGCGAGCTGCATCAAAGCCAACGTCGAGGGCGCGAACCGTCCTGCCACGCCTGCGGCCGGATCAACTGGCCGGCAGGAAGAGCCGCCTCAGCAGGTGACCGCGCCGCCCATCAACGCGGTCTCCCTTTTCTTCCAGGTCCTGTGGACAGGGATCCGGCGCGCCTTGGGAGGAAGGCCGACCTAGCCCTTACCCCAGGAATAGGGCGAGCATGTGCTCGCGGTTGACCCAGATGTTGGGCTGGGTCCACGCCTTGCCGGCGACGTTGACGATGGTGACGGTGGCCTCGACGATCTGGAAGAACCTGGCCTTGAGCAGGAGTTCCGAGTGCATCTCCGGCGCTGCCGCCTTCGGAAACTCAACGAACCCGCTGACCAGGAAGCTTGAGGCCTGGAACATCGCGTAGCGGCGGATCATCTCCATCACCTGGTCCGGCGGTGGCGGCTCCGGCTCGATGGTGCGGATGCCGCCGATCAGGGCCTTGTTGAACAGTCCTTCGGGCACGCCGTTGAGCGGGACCGCGCCCGGCAGCAGCGGCTCAGCAGAGATGTTGTGAAGATGGAACAGGGGCTCGGGGTCGATCATGGTCTCGCGCAGACGGCCACGAACCTGTATCTCGGCGGTCAGGCGCTCATACGCCGTGAGCACGTCGACTTTGGTCCAGGGTGAGGGGACTCCCAGAGAGCCAGAGCTTTGCATGTCGGCTGGATGGTATCGAACCGACTGCGAGAATTCACGTTGATGAGGCTCGAAGAAGCCAGGAGGCAGATTCGAGAGCGCTCGGACCTGCACGCGTTCATATCGATCTCCACCGAAGAGGGCGAGGGGACGGTGGTGGCGGTGAAGGACCTGATCGACGTGAAAGGCATGGCGACCACCGCCGGAGGCGTCATCCTCCCGCCAGATCCGGCCGCCTCGGACGCCCCGATGATCGCGACCCTCCGCCGGCAGGGCTGCGTGATGGTCGGGAAGACGAACCTGCACGAGTTTGCTTACGGGGTCACCAGCGTCAACCCTCACTACGGAGCGGTGCTGAACCCTCACGACCCGACCCGCGTCGCCGGCGGCTCTTCCGGAGGTTCGGCGGTGGCCGTCGCGGCCGGGATGTGCGACTGGGCGATCGGCACCGACACCGGAGGATCGATCCGGATCCCAGCCTCGTTGTGTGGCGTCGTCGGTTTCAAGCCGAAGCTCGGCACGATTACGACCGAGGGCGTCTTCCCGCTGAGCAAGTCGCTCGATACGGTGGGACCGATGGCGAGCGACGTGGCGTCGGTCGCGCGTGCGTTCGGCCAGATGAGCGCAGGCAGCGATCAGGCTCTGGAGACGCCGCGTCCGCGGCTGGCGGTGCCGAAGGGCTGGGTTCGGGACCTGGATGAGACCACGGAGTGGGCCTGGCGTCGTGTGTCGGCGGGATTGCCCGAGGTCGATTTCGTTGAGCACTCGGTGCTGTTCACCACCGGCCTCACGATCCTCCTCGTCGAGGCGGCTGCTGTTCACGGCCGGTGGGCCGCTGAGCATCCGGAGAGCTACGGCCCCGACGTGCTGGCGCACATCCGCCGAGGCATGGAAGTTCCGGCTGCCGAGTACGAACGCGCGATCTCGAGCCTGAGCGAGCTGCGAGCGGCAGCACAGCGGTCGATGGAGGATATCGACGCCCTCCTGCTGCCGGCGACCGCGATCGTGGCGCCGCCGGTGGCCGCGGGCAACGAGGCGCGCGAGCCGCTCGCTCGGTTCACGCGGCCCTTCAACACCACCGGCCAGCCAGTGGTGGCCATCCCGGCTCCGACAGCCGGGCTGCCGGTGGGGATGCAGGTCGTCGGGCGCACGAATGAGGGCGCCCTTGCGGCGGCGGCATGGCTCGAAGCCGAATGGCGAGGGCTGACGGCTTGAAGTCCAAGGACCTCTACCCGGCTGTCTTCAGCCGGTACGCCGAGGTGTATCAGAAGCGGCTGGAGAGCATCATGTCGCGCCGAGAGTCGAGAAGCCGTCTGCGCCTGATCGAGCTGGTCGGCGCGCAGCCCGGGATGCGGATCATCGATCTGGCTTGCGGTCCCGGGACGCTGACGCGAGTCCTCGCCGCCGACGTCACGCCGGGTGGCGAGGTGGTGGGCGTCGATCTGGCGCCGGGAATGGTTGAGCTGGCCAGGAGATCGTCCCCGCCCAACGCCTCTTTCGAGGTGATGGACATCGAACACCTCGCCTTTGCCGATGGGGTCTTCGACGCAGCGGTCTGCGGTCACGGCCTCCAGTTCGTGCCCGACCTGGACCAGGCTCTGCGCGAGACGCGGCGGGTGCTGCGGCAGGGCGGCACGTTTGCCGCCAGCGTCCCTTTGTCAGGACTCAAGGAGTCGGTGTGGGAGCTCATCGACTCGGTGGTCGATCGCCATTTGCCGCCGCCGCCGGAGATCGCCGATGCGCGCGAGACGAGGGCCACCGTCCGGGATGCCGGTGCGCTCGAGTCCGCTGCCGCAGGGGCCGGATTCGGTGAGGTGAGTGTCGAGGCAATCGAAGAAGCGGTCGTGTGGGAGTCGGCCGAGCAGCTGGTCTCGATGTTCATGGGCTGGTGGGACTTCGCATACCGAATCGAGGGTCTTGACGAGCGTTCCCGTCAAGCCTTCATGGATGAGGCCACCGAGGTCGTGCGTAGGCAGCACCCGGGCGCGATCAAGACGGTCGGAAGGAACCTCGTCCTTTCCGCACGCTGATGAGCGGCGCCGCTCACTGAGTCGCACGGTTGGCACCAAACAAGCGGAATCAGGGCCTCGGTAAAGCACGGTAGGCACCAAACGGGCGGAACCGGGACGTTTGCGATTACAAAAAAGGCCGGCCGCCACAGCGACCGGCCGCTCAAGAGCTCTGGCTACGCGAGCTTGATTCGGTTCGCGCGAGGACCTTTCTGGCTCGGCTCGATCTCGAAGCTGACCCGCTCGCCGCCGGCGAGGGAGTCGAAGTTCACGCTCGAGTCGAGGCCGGTTCGGTGGAAGAAGTACTCCCGACCGTCCTCGGCTGCGATGAAGCCGAAACCGCGGTCCGATACCAGCTTCTTGATGGTGCCTGTCGGCATCTGAAACTCCTCTTCTCGAAAGCAATCCACGAACGCACGGCCCTTTCGAGAAGATCGACGACCGCGGCGGACGATCGCCCGCTTCGGGCGACGCTCCTACAGTACCACGGCCTCCCGAGGGTGCCAGCTCAAGCGGCCAGGAGCAGCACGCCGAGCAGCGTCGAGGCCGCGCCGGCGAGCTTGAGCCCCGCCGCCTTGCGTTCCCCCAGGCGCCAGATCCCCCAGATCGCGACGGCCACGATCGCCGTCTCTCGCACCGGAGCGACCACCGCGAGCGGAGCCAGGTAAAGAGCCGCCAGCACGAGCAGATAGGCGCCCCACGAGATCACACCGATAAGCGCGCCCTGGCGCCACGAGATCGCCCCGGCGTCTTGCGGGCGCGTCCGAAATCGCGCCCCGAATCGAATCGAGATGGCCATGCCGGTCGCCATGAGCACGATCAAGACCCACCCGTAAAACCACGGCGCTGTAAGCCTCACCCCGACCCTGTCCACTGCCGTGTAGCTCGCGATCGCAACGCCGGTGAGCAGCGCCGGAAGCGTGGCCTTGGCGCTGGTTTGCGGAAGCGTCACCGCCAGGATGCCAGCCAGCAGCAAACCGACTCCAATGAGCTGGGCGCTGGAGAGGCGTTCGCCAAGCACACCGAGCCCTATGCCGACAGCCAGCAGTGGTGCCGAGCCCCGAGCGATCGGGTACACGACCGACAGCTCGCCGCGCGCATAGGCCGACGAAAGCAGCCACATGTAGGCGACCTCGAGCACGGCCGACGCTGACACGAAACCCAGAGTCGCGAGGCTGAAAGCCGGCCGAAACGCGACGTAGGCGATGATCGCGGGCACCGTCATGATCGCGGCGGCCGCCAAGGTCGAGCGATAGAACGCGATCAGCGGGTCGGCGCTGGTTTTGACCAGCACGTTCCACGTTCCGTGCATCGCCGCCGCGACCAGCGCGAGCGCGATGGCGACGAGGATCACGCCCGAACTTTAGTGCGACAATCGACTCGGGTCGGGGCATGCCGAAAGCTCATTACGAGCCGCTCTCCGGGTTCGACACGTGGTTCCTCTATGGCGAAAGGCATGAGGCCCCGCTGCACATCGGAGCCGCCTACATCTTCGAGGGCCGAACGCAGACCAAGGGAGGTCGAGGCGCGCTAGGACTCGCGCGCACCATCGAGGAACGGCTTCACCTCGTTCCCCGCTATCGACAGAAGCTGCTTTGGGCTCCTGTCAATCTCGGGCAACCGGTGTGGGTTGACGATCCCGACTTCGATCTGTCTTTTCACGTCAGGAGAGCGGCTCTCGCAAGTCCCGGCGACGACGACAGGCTGCGCGACTACGTCGCTCGCGTTTTTGCGCGTCCGCTCGACCTCAACAAGCCCCTGTGGGAGATGACGATCATCGAGGGGCTGACCGAGGGCAGAGTCGCCGTTGTCAGCAAGGTGCATCACGCCATGGTCGACGGGATCTCGACGCTGGACATCGCCACACTGCTGCTCGACCCCGGGCCTGATCCGGCGAAGTACGGACGGCCCAAGCGCTGGAAGCCGCGGCCTGCACCAAGCCGAGGCGAGCTCTTGCGGCAAACCGTCGACCGGCTTTCGCCCGCCGAGTGGGTGAAGAGCGTCATAAGGTTGCGGCCCCAGCAGCTCGTCGCAGCGGTGATGCAATCACCCTGGGCCGGCGGCGTACAACTTGCTCTCTCCTGGCTGCGACCTGGCGAGCCGATGTTTTTCAACCGGCCGATCGGTCCTCACCGCCGCGTGCACTCAGTCAAGGTCCCGCTGCAGTCGCTGAAGGACATCAAGAACTCATTCGGCGGAACGGTGAACGATGCGGTGCTCGCGGTTATTGGTGAGGCGATCTCGCGCTGGCTGTACGAGCGTGGCGAAGCAGTGCCCGAAACGCTGCGCGTCTTCGCGCCCGTAAGCGTGCGGGACGACAGCCAGCGTTACCAGCTCGGCAACCTCGTCAGCGCGATGGTGGTGGACGTACCGCTGGCGCCCATGCTGCCCAAGGACCGAATGAATCTCGTCACCACCAACACCGGCGACCTGAAGCGTTCGCGCGCAGCGGTCGCCGCACGCACGCTCACGCACATTGCCAACTGGGCGCCCGCCACCCTGCAAGGGCTGGCCGGCCGCGCCATGACATCGCAGCTGCAGTGGTCGCCGCAATCGATCGTGAACATCGTGGCCACGAACATCCCCGGACCGCAGTTCCCGTTCTATACGGGCGGCGCCGAGCTCATCGAGGTCTGGCCGTTCGTCTCGATCTATCACTCGCTCGGGCTGAACATCGCGATCGTCTCCTACAACGGAAGCGTCTTCTTCGGCCTGCTCGCAGATCGGGACCTGGTCCCCGACCTTGCTGACTTCGCCCGCCACCTCGAGCAATCGGTCATCGAGTTTCGCGGCGCTGCCGTGGCGAAACCCGCTGTCCGGCGGCGCTCAAGGCGAGCGACGCGGCCTCGCCAGCAGGCGTCCGAGCAGCCGGTAGACCTCGGGGTTGACGATCATTCCGTTGTGGCTGCCCCAAACGGACATCGCGGGGATGTCGGGACGGAGGCAGCTGCGAAAGTTCACGACGTCGTCTGAACGCGTGTAGATAGAGGTAGTCGGCACCGCCGGCGGCTGGCGCAGGTCGTGGGCAAATCTGCCCTCGGAATGAAACCGGCGGCCGAAACGCAGCTGGTTGGCCGTCTTCACGACGCCCACCGCCACGTTCGTCAGAGCCGCGACGTCGAACTGGTCCGCGAAAGGTGAGCCGAGCCCGATCACCTGCTCGACCGAATCGGGCACGCGGGACGAGAGCACCTTCGAAAGCACTCCGCCTCGGCTGTGGCCGACAAAGCTGACCCGCGACCCGGTTTCCTCTCGCACCTGCTTCAGGCGACCGCGCAGGGCGGCGATGAGATGCTCGGAGTGCGCCACGTTGAGCTGAATGCCAGACAGAAAGGATCGATAACCGACACGCTGCAGCCAGCTATGAAGCACCATCAGCGACCAGTCACCGGAAAGAAAACCCGGCACCAGCAGGACAGGGCGGCCGTCGCCGTGCGGAACGCCGCGCCCACGCAGCACAGGGTCGCGCACGAGCGCGGTCATCTCCCTGAGGGCCAACGGATCCCAGAGCTTCACTCGCTCTGGGATGGTAGGTTGATGGCCCGCCGGACAGGCCTCTACGCGGTATAGATAGTTCCGTCCGGCGCGACCTCGACCTTGATCGAGGGCAGCGGAGTCAGGGCGGGCGGTTTCCGGGGGGTGCCTATACAGACAGTATGTTAAGCTGCGGTTGTTGGGAGCGCTCGAGACTCGTGCGTCGATCCTGAAGGCGGCCAGGGAACTCATCGTGGCGGCTCCGCCAGGGGCTGCGACTCCCAGCCTTGGATCCATCGCCGGACGGGCGGGGGTGTCGCGGCTCAGCGTCTACCACCACTTCGGCTCGAAGGCTGGGCTCGAGACGGCTATCGCCGCCGCGGCGCCGGCGATCGTGACCACCGCCGGGCAGGCCGCCGGGAGCAGTCCGCAGGATCTAGTTCGACTCCGTGTCGCGGGAGCCTGCGAGCGGTGGGCGGCCGACCCTGCCCTGTTTCGCCGCCTGCCCGCCGCCGGCAGAGATTCGGATCACGAGGCCGACCGCCAGCTTGCCCTGGCTCTGGCCGGCGCTGATCTCCTCCGGCCGGGCTGCTCCCTGAAGGAGGCCGAGGATGTGATCAGCCTTGTCGCTTCATTTGAGGCCTTCGACAGGATGCACGGCGACGGCCGCCGGTCGGTCCACGCCGTGGTCGAGATCCTGATCCGCCTGGCAGGCTCGATCCTCGCCTCCCGGCCCTAGAATTGACGCGTTGCGCCATAAGGTCGTCGACCTGGACGGGCCTGTCCACTTTCTCGACTTCGGTGGCGAGGGAAACCCCCTGCTCATGGTCCACGGGCTGGGCGGCAACGCGCTCAACTGGATGGCGGTCGGACCGGCGCTCTCAGAGCGTCATCACACCCTTGCGATCGACCTCGCGGGCTTTGGCCAGACCCCCCTGTTCCACCGCTCAGCGGCGGTCGGCGCCAACGCAGAGCTGGTGACTGCGTTTATCGAGCAGGTCTTCGACGAGCCAGTGACCCTGATGGGCAACTCCATGGGTGGCCACATCTCGATCCTGGTCGCGGCCGACCACCCCGGCTGGATCGAGAAGCTGGTGCTCGTCGACCCCGCGGTCCCCGGCGTGCATGTACGGAGGCCGGAGCCCGCGATGCTCGGCGTGATGGCGGCGCTGTCCGTCCCCGGACTCGCGGAAACCCTACTCGACCGCCGGGTTCGCCTCCTGGGACCGGAACGGCTGGTGATGGAGACCCTCGAGCTGGTTTGCGCGGATCCCAGCCGGGTGAGCGGCGAGATCATTTCGGCCCACGTTCGCCTCACAGCCGAGCGTGCAAGCCTGGGCAGCCAGAACAGTCGCGCGTTCCTCCAGGCCAGTCGCTCGATCGGGCTTCGGATGGCGGACCCACGCTTCTGGGCGCATGCGCGGCGCGTGAAGGCGCCCACCCTGGTCATCCATGGCGACAAGGATCGGCTCATCCCGATCGCCTCGGCACGCGACCTCGTGCGCCGTCTGCCGGAGTGGCAGCTCGACGTGCTCGAGGGCGTGGGACACGTGCCCATGATGGAAACGCCCGAGCAATTCTTGAGGGCCTTGAACCCCTGGCTGGCGTATAAAATTGCGCGGACCGCCGCGATCTCTTAACGGAGCTGCACTCAACACCACACCTTGGCCACGGCCTCAGACGCACATGTAAGACGGCGGAACCGCTGGGAAGAGATCGCAGCGTCGATGCTTCCCGACCTCCGCCATCTCGGCCGCTGGGATCCTGTGCCCCCCATGTGGCTGGAAGGCCGCTTTTATCTCGAGTACATCCGGCTCATCCGCAACCCGGTCTTCCGCGGCATCGATGTGCCGCCGGGCCTCGGCCGGCCGGTCATCCTGATCCCCGGTTTTCTGGCTGGAGACTGGACACTGCGCACCCCGTTTCACTGGCTTCGGCGCATCGGCTACCGCCCAAAGATGGCCGGTGTCGCCTTCAACGTCATGTACTCCGAGGTGATGTTGCGGCCGCTGATCGATTCGCTGGTCGCGCTGCATCGTCGCACCGGAGCTCGGGTCTCGCTGGTCGGGCACAGCCGCGGAGGGGTGCTTGCGAAGGTGCTGGCGCATCGCAAGCCTGAGCTGATCGAGCAGGTGATCACGCTCGGCTCGCCTTTGAGCGATCCATTCGACATACATCCGCTGACCATGGCGGGCGTGCGCGCCGCGCACGTTTTCAACGTCATGCGCTACGGCCATCCAGCGTCGGTCGAGATGCGCTTCCTCCGCGACCTGGCGGCGCCACCGAAGGTGCCGACGACCTCGCTTTATTCGCGATCGGACGGCGTCGTGAACTGGAAGGCGTGCCTGCGATCGGACATCAACGCGATCGAGGTGCAGGGGAGCCACGTCGGCCTAGCGCTCAACCCGGAGGTCTACCGCATCCTCGCGCACATGCTGCCGGCGCCATGGAGGGTCCGCTAGCGGTCTCGTAAGATCGTTGCGAACGCGGGAGCTCGCGAACTTTCGGGGGCTGAGAGGGCGCCGCCGCGCCGACCGCATGAACCTGAACTGGGTAATGCCAGCGGAGGGACGGATCATGGGCGACGTCGTCGCACCGAGCGGCACCGACTCATTCGGTCAGATCGAACGCCGTGGCGTCGAGGCCATCCCGGCCGCCGAAAGGCATGGCCGTCCGCGTGACCTTGCATTCCTGTGGGCGGGAGCGTTTGTCAACTACGCGAGCCTTTTCACTGCCAGCCTGCTGACGACCTACTACGGGCTCGGGGTTTGGGATGGGCTCGTCGCCACCGTGATCGGGACCGTGACGGCTGCTCTGATCCTCGGGCTGCTCAGCAACACGGGCCCTCGTTCCGGACTACCACAGATCATCTTCACCCGCTCGATCTTCGGGCTGCGGGGTTCATACGCCGGTGCGGCCCTGACCCTGTTCCTCGCCGTTGGATGGTTTGCGGTCGACTGCGTGATCGCGGCGCAGGCCGGCGCACAGCTCGTCGGTGGAGGCGGACGCGCGCTCACCTTCGGGCTGGTGGTGGTGATCGCGATCGTCAGCGTCGCCGTGGCCGTGTACGGACACCAGACGATCAGCGTCCTCGAGAGGTACGGCGCGATTGCGTTCGCGGCGCTGTCGGGCGCACTCTTCGTTTTCCTGGCGCCTCAGTTCCACTGGGGCCAGGGACCTACCATCGCGGGCACTGACTATCCAGGCGCGTTCGTTCTCGGCGCGATGACTTGCTTTGCCCTCGTCGCTTCCTGGTTCCCGTTCGCGAGCGACTATTCGCGTTATCTACCTGCTTCCAGCGCGGCGCGGTCGGTGTCATTCTGGCCCGCGGCCGGGGTGGTGCTGCCGATGGTCTTGCTGGGCATCTTCGGTCTGCTCCTGCCCACGATCGACACCGGCCTCGCGGCCCAACAGGGAGTGCTTGCGGTGGTCAGCGCTTACGCCCCGCCATGGGTGGCGGCGCCGTTCTTCGTGTTCGTGGTCCTGGGCGAGATCTGGGCCAACTATCTGGACGTCTACACCGCCGGCCTCGTCCTGCTGGCCATGGGCGTCAAGCTGCAGAGGTGGCAGAGCGCGCTTGGCTGCGGCATCCTGGGCAGCGCCCTGGCCGCATACGCAGTGCTCGTCAGCGACTTCCACATCGCCTACGAGGACTTTTTGATCCTCACGTACCTGTGGGCCCCCGCCTGGGCGGCGGTGGTGTTGCTGAGCTTCTTCGTATTTGAGCGTCGAGTGCGGCCAGGGGTGGCTGTCGGGGCCTGGTTCGCCGGCACCATCGCCAGCCTGGCCTTCGTGAACTACGACAACCTCTTCGGCAACATCGTCGCCGGCCCGGCTTTCTTCAACCACGGACTGATCGCGGGGCTGCATGGCGCCGACCTCAGCGGAGTGGTCAGCGTGGCGGTCGCGGCGCTGAGCTACGCGGCCATGCGGCGCGTGTCCGCGACGTGAAGCTGCCGGTCGCGCTCACCATCGCAGGATCCGATTCTGGCGGCGGCGCCGGCATCCAGGCCGACCTGAAGACCTTTGCCGTCCTTGGTGTGCACGGGACCTCGGCCATCACAGCGGTCACTGCGCAGAACACTGTCGACGTCACCGACGTCGTGGAGATGTCTGCTCAGTCGGTGAGGGGGCAGATCGACGCAGTCGTCCTGGATCTGGGGGTCGATGCGGCAAAGACCGGCATGCTGTCGTCGGCCGAGATCATCCGGACGGTTGCCCAGGCCGTGCGCGAGCACGGTATCGCGAAGCTCGTCGTCGATCCGGTCATGGTGGCGAAGAGCGGCGCCAAATTGCTTCGTGACGACGCGGTGGATGTGCTTCGCAAGCGTCTGGTTCCGCTGGCGGCGGTCTTGACCCCAAACCTGCCTGAGGCTGAGGTCCTGCTGGGCAGAGCCATCAGCAGCCTCGACGACCGGCACGCGGCAGTGCGTGACCTCCTCGCGCTCGGCGCTCGCGCTGTAGTGCTGAAAGGAGGTCATGCAGAAGGCGACGCCCTGGACATCTACTGGGACGGGTCGGAGATGGTGGAGCTGACAGCCCATCGCATCGAGACCCGCAACACCCATGGAAGCGGATGCGTGTTCTCGGCCGCTATCGCGGCGGGCCTCGCACGAGGCATGGAGACGCTGCCCGCGGTCTCGGCCGCCAAGCGCTTCATCACCGACGCCATCGAGCACTCGCTCGAGCTGGGTCATGGCCACGGACCGGTAAATCCCGCATTCAGCCTGGATCCCGAGGCCGGGCGCTGACGCAACCATCCCGCGGAAAGCCCGTTTAAGCTCTACGGGTCATGCCTCGAACCAGGAAGCCTCGACAGAGCGTGGATCCGGACGAATCAGCTTCAAATCAGGCTGCGAACCGGCCTCCCGCGGATGACCGAGCCGAAGGCGAGGGCACGGAGAACCGGCCGTCTCAGCTGGACCAGATCAGGGCTGCCATCGCCAAACAACCGGCGGCCGCAGACGAGATGCCTGAGCTCCCCGCGCCCGGGTCGCAAGAAGCACCGGAGCTCGGGGCCCACGTGGAGGAGCCCAGTCCGCCGGAGGCGGCCGAGCCCGCTCAGCCCGTCGCCGCGCCGTCCTCGGTCTGGGTCCCTCCCCCGACCCATCCACCACAGCCACCTCAGCCGCCACCTCAGCCCCCACGTGTGGGGGGATCGCCGATGGGCACGAGGTCGAGCCTGGCGCTTGGAATCGTGCTGGTGGTGGTAGGCGCCTTCTTTCTCGTGATGCGCATCTACGACATCGACCTGAGCACCTACGGCTGGCCCCTTTACGTCATCATCCCGGGCCTCACGCTGCTGGTTGTCGGCTTCGTGAGCCTGGGCACGGGCGCGATCATCCCCGGCGGCATCTTGACCATGACCGGCCTTGTGCTCGCCTACCAGAACAGCACCGGTGATTGGGCCAGCTGGTCGTACGCGTGGGCGCTCGTCCTGCCGGGTGGAGTGGGCCTTGGCATCTTTCTCGCCGGCCTGCGCGATCGCGACCAGAAGCAGCTGCGACAGGGCCGTTCTTTGATCTTCTGGTCGGTGCTGATATTCATGATCGGATTCGTTTTCTTCGAGTCGATACTCAACGTCAGCGGGGTCGACTACGGCATCGTCGGGCGCGCCGCCTTGCCGGCGCTTCTGATCGTGATCGGAGTGATGCTGCTCGTGCGGAACTTCCGGCGGCAGCGGGCCGTCGCGCCTAAACCGAGCGCCCCGCCAACGTCCTGACCCGCCCGGCGAGCTGGTCGCGGCTCATCTGGTAGCCGATGCCGGCGCGGTACTCCCTGAACCCGAGCTTGTGGTTGATCGCAAGCATCGGTCCATTGGAGTTCGCGTTGCCGGTCGAGATCCACTCGACCTCCGGATAGCGACGATGGATCCGATCGAGCATCAAGGCCTTGATCCACTTGCCGATCCCCCGACCGCGCGTCTCCGGCCGCACACCCGTGAACATCTGCTCCACGATCGTGGGTCGATGCGGCGCCCAGGCCACGTCGGTCATGCCTGAGATGGTGCCGTCAGGCTCCCTGGTCAGGACGAGGTGGTGGACCTCTTGCAAGAGGTCCATGCGCTCGTACCAGTTGCGGAGCTGGGCGGCGGTGATCACCACCTCGCCGTGGTCCAGGTCGTCGAACGGCATCGTGTTCAGCAGGGCCGCCAGCTGTGGAGCAAACTCGTCCCACATCGACTCGGGAGGATGGTCGTCGTAGACCTCGAGCTTGGTGTGGGGCGAGCGGACCGGACCATCGTCGATCCAGCTCTGAACCATCTGCCAGTCCACGTCCGCCAGTCGCAGGCGGTTCTCGGCACCCCAGATCTTGGGCTCCGCGCCGAGCCACTTCAGGAATTCGTGGCCGGAGTCCTCCTCGGCGTCGCAGCTGAGGACTGTGCATCCATGCCTGTCCATGAGCTCGAGCACCAGCGGCAGCCATGACCTTCCGATCCCTTGCCTCCGGTGATCGCGTCCGACCTCGGCCATCGCCTCGAAGAGGTGATGGTTCTGTTCATAGCCGGGAGCTCCGGGCTTGACGCTGGTGGCCGTGAACCAGCTCAGCATCCGACCGCCATCGGAGATCTCGTAACGATGGATGATGTCGAAAGGCCGCTCGTGCTTCATGTACTGCTCTTCGAGCTCGTCCGGGCGAACGGGATCGTCCGGCCGCGTCTCGGCGTGGCGCTCATGCCGGAAGGCGTGGTAACGCCGCCAGAAATCGGCATCAGCGGAATTCGGGTCCACCTCGACAGGTACCAGGTTTTTGACCATGCCTGAGGATCATCCTCCCACAACCGATGGCGAGCGCCGATTCAAGGTCGGGGTCACCATCCATCCGCAGCAGTGCACCATCACCGAGCTGCGCGATGCGTGGCGGAGAGCCGATGAGCTCGGGGTGGACAGCATCTGGTTCTGGGACCACTTTTTTCCTCTCTATGGAGACCCCGAAGGCAATCAGTTCGAGTGTTGGTCCCTCCTCGCGGCAGCTGCCATTGACACGCGGGCGCCGCAGATCGGGCCGATGGTCAGCGCCATCGGCTATCGCAACCCGGACCTGATCGCTTACATGGCAGGGACGATCGACCAGTTGTCGGGCGGACGCTTCGTGCTGGGGCTGGGCGCCGGATGGTTCGAGCGCGATTACACCGAGTATGGATTTCAGTTCGGAGAGGTTCGCGATCGGCTGCGGACCTTGAAGCAGGCATTGCCGAGGATCCGGGCGCGTGTCGACCGGCTGAAGCCGGGGCCCGCGGGGCGGATGCCGATCCTCATCGGCGGTGGCGGCGAGAAGGTCACGCTGCGGCTGGTGGCAGAGCATGCGCAGATGTGGAACGCGCTCGGCTCGCCAGACGAGTACGCCCGGAAGTCCGAGATCCTCGACGGGTACTGCCGGCAGATCGGGCGCGATCCGAAGGAGATCGAGCGCACGGCCAACGTCACGCTGCGCTCAGATAGGGAGATCGACGAGTGGCTGGAGGCGGGACTCCAGCATTTCGTGCTGCGGCGTTCGACACCAAGCAGCTGGAGAAGGTGCTGAAGCTGTCTCGGTAAAGGCCCTGGTGAGTGCTCTGGAGCACAAGGCGGTCAAGGTCCATTTGTGGCCCGCGCACTAACGCACGCGACCAGGCCCGCCTACGATGACGACACCACACCCTCTTCGCGGCGCGAGCCTCCACCCGAAATGGGCGGGGGCTCGCTCTCTTTTTCCCTGCCGAGTGGCGGAAAGCCGACTGGCTACGCCGCCTTGACCGCGGTAACCAGCTTCGTCAGCGAGTCCTTCGCGTCCCCGAAGAACATGATCGTTTTCGGGTCGTACATCAGGTCGTTGTCTATGCCTGCAAATCCCGGGCGCATCGACCTCTTCATGAACACGATGTTCTTGGCCTGGTCGGCATTCAGGATCGGCATGCCATAGATCGGACTGCCCGGCGATGATCGCGCCGCCGGGTTGACAACGTCATTCGCGCCCACCACGAGCACGACGTCTGCGTCCCTGAACTGGTCGTTGATCTCGTCCATCTCCTTCAGCTGCTCATAGGGCACGTTGGCCTCAGCCAGCAGCACGTTCATGTGCCCCGGCATCCTTCCAGCCACGGGATGGATTCTCGAGCAGGTCCGCCAGCTCGCGGACCGCGTGCTGCGCCTGCGCCACCGCCAGCCCATAGCCCGGCACGATGATCACGCGCCGCGAGTAAGCGAGCAAGGTGGCGAGGTCCTCGGCGGAGCCGGCGCGGACAGAACGCGCCTCTTTTCCGCCCGCGGCGGCCGTGCCTGTCCGCACCTTGCCGAACGCGCCGAACAACACATTGCCGAGGGACCTGCCCATGGCGTCGCTCATGAGCTTGGTCAGCAAGCTACCTGACGCTCCAACCAGGGTCCCCGCGACGATCAGCGCGAAGTTGTTCAGCGTGAAACCGCTGGCCGCGACCGCAAGGCCGGTGAACGCGTTTAGAAGTGAGATCACCACCGGCATGTCGGCGCCACCAATCGGCAGCACGAACGCGACGCCAAGGATCAGCGCGAGCACCATCAGCGCGACGAAAGAGAACGGGATCGATGCGATCACCAGCACTGCGACGACAAATCCGATGATCAGCGCCGCGAGGAGCCCGTTCACCAGTTGCTGGCCCGGATAGGTGATCGGGGTCCCGGTCATCAGCTCCTGCAGCTTGGCGAACGCGACCATGCTGCCCGCGAACGAGATCGACCCGATCACGATGCTGAACACGCTCGGGAACGCCTCTGCGAACGGTGGGCGGGTACCGAAAGTCAGCAGCTCTGACACCGCCACCAGCGCCGCCGCCCCACCGCCCACGCCATTGAACAGGGCGACCATCTGCGGGATCGCGGTCATCTTCACCATCCGCGCTCCAAAGGCTCCGATCAACGCGCCGACGGCGACGCCTACGCCGATGATCACCAACCCGGCCGTCGTGAAATGCAGCAACGGCAGCGTGGCTCCGAGCGCGATCACCATGCCCGCCGCAGCGGTGAAGTTGCCGTTCCGGGCGCCCTTCGGCGAGCTCAGCTGCTTGAGGCCGAGGATGAACAGCACCGCGGCCATTAGATAGGCGAGAGCGATCGCGAGATTCATCTGGTTGCGGTCGACTTGGGTGCCGCGGCTCGTCCTTTGAACATCTCCAGCATCCGGTCGGTGACCACGAATCCGCCCACCACGTTCGTGGTGGCGAGGATCACCGCGACCAGTCCCAACGCGATGGTCAACGGCGAGTCCGCGCCGGCGGCGATGACGATCGCGCCGACCAGGATGATGCCGTGGATGGCATTCGTGCCCGACATCAGTGGGGTATGCAGGATGGTTGGCACCTTGGAGATGACCTCGATGCCGACGAAGATCGCAAGCACGAAGTAGGTGACCTCGGTCAGCAGCTCGTTGCTCATGAGGCCGCGGCCAGCAGTTGCTTCGCGCGCTCGCTCACTATCTCGCCGCCATGAGTCACGCACGCGCCCTTGGTGATCTCGTCTTGGAAATCGAGGTTGATCGCTCCGTCTTTCACCAGGTGCAGCAAGAGATTGGCGACGTTGCGTGCATAAAGCTGGCTGGCGTGCAGCGGCATCGTGGACGGAACGTTGCGCGTGCCGATGATCAGGACGCCGCCAACATCCGTGTCCTTGCCGGCCTGAGTCAGCTCGACGTTTCCCCCTGACTCCGCCGCGAGGTCGACGACCACGGATCCTGGACGCATGCCTCTCACCATGTCCGCAGTCACCAGCAGTGGGGCGCGGCGCCCAGGTACGGCGGCAGTCGTGATCACGACGTCGGACTTGGCGATGTGCTCGCCGATCAGCTCTCGCTGCTTGCGGAGAAACTCCTCGGACTGCTCGCGTGCGTATCCGCCCTCACCTTCCTGCGCCTCCAGAGCCAGCTCGATGAAGGCGGCGCCGAGGGACTGCACCTCTTCTTTCACGACTGGGCGCACGTCGTAGGCGGAGACGACCGCTCCCAACCGGCGCGCGGTGGCGATCGCCTGCAGGCCCGCGACTCCCGCGCCCATGACCAGCACCCGCGCCGGAGCCACAGTGCCGGCCGCGGTCATCATCATCGGGAAGAACTTCCCCAGCCGCTCCGCCGCCATCAGCACGGACTTGTAGCCCGCAGCCGAGGCTTGAGATGAAAGCGCGTCCATCGACTGCGCGCGCGAGATGCGTGGTACGAGCTCGAGGCTGAAAGCCGTAACGCCCTGCTTGGCGAGCGCTCGCACGATGTCGGCCTGTGTGGCGGGCTGCAGGAAGCTGACCAGGACCGCGCCCGCTCTCACCAGCCCCGCCTCTGCCACCGAAGGCGCCTGGACCTTCAACACCGCGTCCGCGTCGCGCAGCAGATCCGATATGCCACCGACGACGCGCACCCCCGTGGTCCGGTAAGCCTCATCGGACAGGTAGGCGGCTGCACCGGCGCCCGCCTCGACGCTGACCTGGAGGCCGGCCGCGATCAGCTTGGTGGCGGTGTCCGGGACCAGGGCCACGCGGCGCTCATCCGCCGCGGTCTCTTTGGGGGTCGCAACCTTCACAAGCAATGGGAATGTAGCGGAACGCCTAAGCCGCCATCCGCGGCACACGACCCGCGTAGACTCATTGATCCGCCATACCCTCAATGACCGAACCCATCGTCAACGACCTCACCATCCAGGCCGCAACTGTCAACGGCTCAGGTAGCCAGACCGCCAATCTCGTGTTGACTCGCGCGATCTTCAAGATGGGTGTTCCCGTCGCGCCCAAGAACGTCTTTCCCTCCAACATCGAAGGCCTGCCCACGTGGTACCAGCTGCGAGTCACGCCCGAGGGCTACATGGCGCGCTCGGATCGGGTGGACATCCTGGTCGCGTTCAACGCCGCGACCTGGCGCGATGACTTGGGTACCGTCAGGCCCGGCGGGGTCGTCATCCACGAGGAGTCCTACTCGACCGCGGACGCCCGCACCGACGTGACCTACTACGCTGTCCCGTTCTCCAAGCTCGCCAAGTCAAAGATCCCCAACGAGACACTGCGCAAGCAGCTCGCCAACATGATCTACGTCGGCGTCGTGGCCGGCGTTCTGAGCATCCCTTGGGAAGCGATCGAACATGGCGTGAAGCGCCAGTTCCTGTCCAAGCCGAAAGCCGTGCAGGTGAACCTCGATGCAGTGAAGGTCGGCCTCGACTACTGGCAGGACAACTTCTCCAAGCAGGATCCCTACCGGCTGGAGCCGATGACCGGAGTCGTGGAGGGCAAGGCGCTTGTCGAGGGCAACCAGGCCGCGGCGCTGGGCGCGCTCATGGGTGGCGTGACGGTCGCAGCCTGGTACCCGATCACCCCCTCGTCCTCTCTTTGTGAGTACCTGATCGCCTACTCGGACCGCTTTCGTACCGATGCCAAGACCGGCGAGAAGCGCATCGCCGTGGTGCAGGCAGAGGACGAGCTGGCGGCGGTCGGGATGGCAATCGGAGCCTCATGGGCGGGCGCTCGCGCGATGACCTCGACCTCAGGCCCGGGCATCTCGCTGATGGCGGAGTTCGCCGGCCTCGCCTATTACGCCGAGGTGCCAGTCGTGATTTTCGACATCCAGCGCATCGGTCCGTCGACCGGACTTCCCACGCGAACCTCGCAGGGCGACATAAGTTTCGCCTACACGATCTCCCACGGAGACACCAAGCACCTGGTTCTGCTCCCCGGTACGGTGGAGGAGTGCTACGAGTTCGGCCGCGACGCATTCGATTACGCCGACCGCTTCCAGACCGCCGTGTTCGTGCTCTCCGACCTGGACCTCGGAATGAACCTGTGGATGACACCGTCGTTCAGCTATCCAGACAAGCCGTTTGACCGCGGCAAGGTGCTGAGCAAGGCCGACCTGGAAAAGCTGGGCGGCGAGTGGGGCCGATACCAGGACGTCGACGGCGACGGCATCACATACCGCACGCTGCCCGGGACCGATCACCCCTCGGCCGGGTACTTCACTCGCGGCTCAGGCCACGACGAGCATGCGCGCTACACCGAGCGCGCGGATGCCTATGCGCGGAACATGGATCGCCTCAGCAAGAAATTCGAGACCGCGCGGAAGGCGCTGCCCGCGCCGGTGACCGACGAGAGCGCCGGGTCTGCGATCGGGCTCATCGCCTTCGGCTCCACCAACGCCGCCGTCGTCGAGGCACGCCAGACTCTCGTGGAGGCCGGCCGGCCCGTCGACTACATGCGCTTGCGCGCGCTTCCGCTGTCGGTCGAGGTGGCGGAGTTTGTGGAGCGCCACGAGCACGTGTACGTCGTGGAGCAGAATCGTGACGGCCAGATGTTCGACCTCATCAAGCTCGCGCTGCCGCCCGACCTGACGGGACGCCTGCGCTCGATCCGCCACTACGACGGCCAGCCGATCCCGGCCGAGGCCATCACCGAACCCCTGCTCCAATCGGAGGCTGTCGCTATATGAGCGCAACGTTGAACCGAGTCGGTCTGCCCCGCGATGCTTACAAGGGGGCGGCCACCACGCTGTGCGCCGGCTGCGGCCACAACTCGATCACCAACCACATGATCAAGGCGCTGTACGAGCTGGGGATCGAGCCGCACCTGCTCGCGAAGATGTCGGGCATCGGCTGCTCGTCGAAGACGCCTGCCTACTTCGTCGAGACCGCCCACGGGTTCAACGGAGTCCACGGCCGCATGCCGTCCCTGACGACCGGCGCGCAGCTCGCCAACCGGCAGCTGATCATGCTCGGGGTCTCCGGCGACGGTGACACGGCGTCGATCGGGCTGGGCCAGTTCATGCACATGATCCGGCGGAACATCGACTGCACCTACATCATCGAGGACAACGGAACTTACGGCCTGACCAAGGGTCAGTTCTCGGCCACAGCAGACCTCGGCTCGGTCCAGAAGAAGGGTGCAGTGAACACGTTCCAGCCCATCGATCCCTGCGCGGTCGCATTGGCGCTCGGCTGCTCGTTCGTCGCCCGCTCGTTCAGCGGTGACGGCAAGCAGGTGGTGCCGCTGATCAAGGCGGCCATCGCTCATCGGGGCACGGCTGTGCTCGACATCATCTCGCCCTGCGTGACGTTCAACGACCACGACGGGTCGACCAAGAGCTACAGCTGGGTCAAGGACCACGAAGAGTCGATCGCGGACGTCTCCTTCATCCCCTTCTTCGAAGAGGTTCACGTGGACTACGAGCCCGGGACTGTGCGCGACGTGACGCTGCACGACGGCTCCCACATCCTGCTCAAGAAGCTGGGCGAGGACCACGATCCCAACGACCGGCGCGCCGCCATGCACGTGATCGAAGAGGGACGCGCGGCCGGTCACCTCGTGACTGGTCTGCTCTACGTGGACCCCGACAGCGATGACTTCGCCACGACCGAGCACATCCCCTCCACCCCGCTCAAGGACCTCGCTGAAGGCCAGCTCCGGCTGACGCAAGACGAGTTCGCGCAGTTCATGTCGGAGTTCGCCTGACACCACCGGCCGACCCGCCGGCGACTCCCCAGCAGCTGGCCAAAGGCGCGCGCCTGGTGGCCCGTCGCGACCCGGCGATGGCGAGGCTCATCAAGCGCGCCGGGCCCATCGAGCTGCGGGATCCGCTGGAGGACAGCTTCGCAGCCCTCGTCCGGTCGGTGATGTACCAGCAGCTCGCCGGCGCTGCAGCCTCAGCGATCCACGGCCGCTTTTTGAAGCTCTTCACCGGCGCCCTCTCCCCTGCCGCCGTGCTCGCCCTTCCTGAGGGCGCGATGCGATCCGCCGGCGTGAGCGGTCCGAAGGTCGCCGCGATCACCGACCTCGCGCAGAAGATCAGCGACGGGACGGTCCCCGTCCATGACCTCGATGGGCTGACCGACGACGAGCTCGTGGCCCGGCTGGTCCAGGTCCGCGGTATCGGGCGCTGGACGGCGGAGATGTTCCTGATCTTCCAGCTCCGCCGCCTGGACGTCTGGCCCGTTGACGACTACGGCGTCCGCAAAGGCTGGGCGCTGGCGCACCGGCTGAAGGAGCCGCCCCCACCAAAGTTGCTCCAGGGCCAGGGTGACCAGTTCAGGCCTTACAGGACGGTGGCCGCGTGGTACTGCTGGAGGGCGGTGGACACGGTTCTCCCGACGTGATGCCCTAGCGGGCATACCGGCGCCGCAGCTTCTCGATCTCTGAGTCGGTCATCGGCTTCCAGCCATAAGAGTCGAGGAACGCCCGTGCGTGGCCGGGGCCGTAGTTGTACTGCAGGGTCCAGACGCCCGCGGCCAGGTCGACCTGCGGATCGCCCAGGCCGGCGCCTCCGACGTCGACCAGTGCTGAGAGCTCGCCGTCCTCGACGAGCACGTTGGGCAGGCAGTAGTCGCCGTGCACGAGCACATGGCCCGGCCCGGCCTCCCCGAACGGACAGCCGGTCCCATCGGTCGAGTGCAGCCCGCGCAGGATCTCGCCCAGCCGGGCGGCCATCGCCTCGGGCGTCCAGGGTATCGACCTGTCGTTGAGCGGCTGTCCACGCACCGCATGAGTGAGCAGCCAATCATCACCAAAGCCGTGGAAGAGCCCGATAAGCTGGGGAACGGGCCAGCGCCCACCCAGCCAGGCGAGCCTGTCCCGCTCGCCCTCCAGGTGGGCGGCGCGCTTGACATAGACGACACGCGTCTTGCCCTCCAGCCTCCAAACCGTTCCAGCCCAGCTCATCCACGCGAACTCATGACGCAGGTCGTCGCCGCCCAGCGCTTCTCGAACCGCTGCTCTCACGACGTCGGGCATTCGCAGGCCGGTTGCCTCGTCTTTCACGCCGCTCAATCATCCAGTAGCATTGGCGCGGTCGCGACGCCTGGCGACTTTTGGGGGTGTGGTGAATGGCAGTTCGACTACCCGAATCACCCGACGCGTTCAGCGAGGCCGTCTGGGACGACATCCGTCCTTATTACGAGGAGCTCGTCGAGCGCCCTCTCGATCGGGGAAACGTCGAGGAGTGGCTTTCCGACTGGTCCCAGCTCGACTCGCTGCTGTCCGAGGCGAGCGCTCTGGCCAGCTTCGCCTACACGTGCGATACCGCCGACCCGGAGCGTGAGGCGGCACAACTGCGTCTTGGAAGCGAGATCGGGCCGAAGGCTCATCATCAGCGATCGCTGCTGCAGCGGCGTCTGGTGGACCTGGACTATGTGAGGCCCGGACTGGAGACGATGGTCCAGCGGTTCGCCAATCAGTCCGAGATCTTCCGCGAGGCCAATGTGCCGCTGTTTGCGCAGCTTTCGAAGCTCGTTACCGAATGGTCGAAGGTCAACGGCGCGTTGACGGTGGACTGGAACGGCGATGAGAAGACGCCGGCGCAGCTGTTGCCCTATCTCGAGTCGGCCGACCGCCTCGAGCGCGAGCGGGCCTTCAAGCTTCGCGCCCAGGCTTACCTGCTCAAGCGGGACGTCCTGGTGAGGCTGTTCGATCGCATGTACGACCTGCGTCAGGAGGTCGCACACAATGCCGGTTTCGCGAATTACCGCGATTTCGCCCACCGCGAGAAGAATCGCTTCGACTACACGCCGGACGATTGCCTTCGCTTCCATGCCGCAGTGGAGGAGTCGGTGCTTCCGGCGGTGGAGCGCATCCTGGAAAGGCGCAGACGGGACATGAGGCTTGACCGCCTACGCCCGTGGGATACCGCAGTGGACCCCAAGGGCCGACCGCAGCTGAGACCGTTCGCGACCGCCGACGAGCTCGTCAGTCGCAGCGCCGCTGTGCTGGGCCACGTCGACATCGATTTCCGGGGCTACGTGAACGCGATGGCCGACGCTGCTCTGCTCGACCTCGAAAACCGGAAAGCCAAAGCCCCTGGTGGCTATTCGTCGAGTCTCAACTTCAGGCGGATGCCTCTCATCTTCATGAACGCGGTGGGCATCGACGACGACGTCCGCACGATGTTGCACGAGGCCGGTCACGCCTTCCATACGTTCGAGACCTCACATCTGGCGCTCCTCTTCCAGCGCCATCCGGGGGCGGAGATGGCGGAGGTCGCGTCGATGAGCATGGAGCTGCTTTCAGCCCCATTCATCGCCGCCAAGGACGGCGGCTATTACACCGAGGATGAGGCTCGACGCTCCCGGACAGAGCTGCTGGAGGGGATCATCCTTTTCTTTCCTCATTGCGCGTCCGTTGATGCGATGCAGCAGTGGATGTACACGAACCCGGAAGGTCGGGATCCCGACGCGCGTGACCAGAGGTGGCTCGAGCTGCGGAGGCGGTTCGAAGGCGATCGTGTCGACTGGTCAGGCCTCGACCAGGAGCGGATCGCGCGCTGGTACCAGCAGCCGCACTTCTTCGGCTATCCCTTCTATTACATCGAGTATGGGATCGCTCAGCTGGGTGCGCTGCAGGTGTGGCGGAACAGCCGGCGCGATCACAAGGACGCTGTGCGGCGATACCGATCGGCGCTCGCGCTCGGCGCGACCAGGAGGCTGCCTGAGCTGTTCGCGGCGGCGGGCGCACGCCTCATCTTCGACGCTGCCGGTATGCGCGAGCTCGTGGAGTCGGTCGAGGAGGAGCTCGCCCGCCTCGAGGCCTGAGCTCTAGCCAGGGTCAGGACCCCGTGATGTCCCTCAGGGTCATACGAGGCCCGAAGCGAGGAGCTGACACGCCTTCCAGCATGAGCAGGCGGATCACACGGGCTCGGTGCCCGCGGTAGGGCTCGAGCAGCTCGAGCATTCGCTCGTCGGTGGATCTGGAGGTCCCGTCAAATGCAAAACCGACCATGTGCGGCAGGTGGTAGTCGCCGATGGGGACCGCGTCGGCGTCGCCCAGAGCGACCTGGGCCACCTTGGCGGCGGTCCACGGACCGACGCCGGCGAAAGCTTCCAGTCGAGAGCGCGCGGAGGCGAGGTCCATGGACGCCGTCTCCTCGAGTCGTTTCGCGCTGCGCGCCGCGCGGATGATCACCTCGGCTCGCCTGCGCTCGATCCCGAACCGATGAAACGTCCAGTAGGGAGTACGAGCCAGGACCTCAGCTGCGGGAGGCACCCTCATCGGGAACGATCCCGGCGCAGGTGTCCCAAGCGCCATGACCAGGGACCGGTAGGAGTGGTGCGCCGCGTCGGTTGGAACCTTCTGCCCGATGACAGTTGGTACAAGCGCCTCGAAGACTCCGAGGGATCTCGGCATCCGGAGGCCCGGGTGCCGGTGGCGGGCGGACGCCAATGCGCGATGTGCGGGCTGGAATCCAGAGTCGTCGTCGGTCTCACCACAGAGCTCGGGGGCATGCCGCGCAGCCCACGACGCGCCGGGCCCCCACGCCTCAAGCTCGACCGCGTTTTCGGAATGGTTGAGGTGGAGCGTCGCCGGACCATCCGGAGTCAGGGTCGCCCGCCACGCTTCCTGGCCTCGCACCTTCTGGCTCGGGCCCGAGCCAAAAGCCATCAGGGTCAGGCCGAGGTCGAGCGGCTTCGATGGACGGAAACGCGCGCTGACGTCCGGAGCGTCAGCCGCGATCCAGCGGGAGCTCCAGGCTGAAAGTGCTTCCTCTTCCAGGCTCGGACTCAACTGTCAGGTCACCATCATGCATGCGCGCGATCTCGCGCGAAAGCCACAGGCCGAGACCCGTTCCGGAGGTGTGTGCTGTCGCCTTGCTCTCGATGCGACCGAAACGTTTGAACAGCCGCGGCTGGTCCTCACTGGCGATGCCGATGCCATCGTCGATCACCGACAGCGTCGCCTGAGTGCCGTTGGGCTTGATCCGAACCAGGACTCGAGCCCCGGACGGTGAGTACTTCACCGCATTGCTCACGAGGTTCCTGACCACCATCTGGAACCGGTCTGGGTCCACGTCTGCCCATACGGGCCGCGGCGGCATCTCCACCTTCAGCTCATGGTCGGAGAGCAGGGGCCGAAGATTTTCGATGGCAGCGTGCGTGAGCTCCGTGATATCGCTCCGCTCCTTCTTGAGTGCCATGCGGCCGTCCTCCAGACGCGAGGCCTCGATCATCTGCTCGAGCAACGAGGTGACCTCATCCGACTTGGCGATCAGCAATGGCAGCACCGACTTCGTCTTTGAGGGCAGATCGCCAAGCGAGCCGGCCGCGATCATCGTCAGGTAGCCCTTGATGACCGTCATCGGTCCGCGCAGCTCGTGCGATGCGATGTTCAAGAACTCGGACTTGGCTTTCTCGAGGGCCGCGAGCCGGTCTGTCAGGGATACCCGGTCCAGGCCCGCGGTGATGCTGCCTGCGTACTGCCGAAGCCGGAACACCTCGTCCTGCCCGAACAGCGGGGTGAAAGGTCCGGCGACGATCGTCATCGAACCCCTGCCCTGCTCGAGCTCAAGCGGCAAGACGAGGGTCGAGTGACTTGCCGGCGCATGCGCTGCATGCTGGGCCGCCTCTTCGACGGTGATCCCGCGCGCGACCAGGATCGACCCGTCTGAGTCGACGATGAAAGCACCGGCACCCCCGACCAGGCGCGTCGACCACTCGAGCGCCCTTTCTGCGAGCGAGGCGCGATCGGGGCTGTAGAGAAGGAGGTCATGCAGGGCACGCCTGAACTCGTCCTCCTCGGGCTGGCTCCAGAGCCGGCGAAGCCACACCGGCGGAGAGAAGCTCGCGTAGAGAAGAGGCACGACAAGCAGCGCGACGATGTCCGTGGCAAATACCACGCCTTCGTTTTGAGTGATGGAGCTCGCGACCGTGCCGACTACGACCACAACGATCAGGCCGGCGTATCCGAGGCTGAGCGCGCGGAGCCGAGAGCCCTCCACCGCCGGCCGGCCGATCGACGCCCTGCCCAGCCTGAAGATTGGCTCCGCGACACAGACAATCCACGTCGCCACGACCGCCGACAGCGCCACCACCTGGAATGGCGTGTGTACGACACCGGGGTCGGATGGCAGTCCGGCGACGATCCCTACGGCTCCGACGATCGCGATGCCGACCGTGATGATCGCTCGAGCGGAGGCGCCGAGCGGGATGAGCGAGTCTCGAAAGAGGAGCAGGAAGTAGCCCGAGAACAGGAAGATCACCAGCGCAACGTCCGTGATCACCTGGGGGCCGACTCCAAAGTGCCCGGCGTTCGGCCCGATGAGGACGACCAGGGCCAGGAAGACAAGGGCCAGGACCAGGTACGTTCGCTGCGCGTCGCGGTGCCGGACCCAGTCGGCCAGGGTGGCCAGCGCCAGCAACCCGAACGCGACCTGGATCGCAACGCTCAGGTCCTGGAGCATGACGGTCATCCGCAGGAGGATACTCGATGACGACATTCCGACGACAGGGGTAGAAGAAATGAGGTGGGTGACTCGAAAGAACGCCAGCGTGGACCGGATCGCGTGTCCATGGCTGATCAAAAGATTCGTCGACCCTGAGGCCGAGTTCCTGTACGTGCCCGTCGGTGAGGTGGCGTCAGCGGCTGAACGGCAGGGCGCCATCCCCTACGACGTGAGCGGGGCGGAGCTCGGCCACGTCGACGGCAGGTGCAGCTTCGAGTCGGTGATCCTGAAGTACAACCTGAAGGACCCGGCGCTGGACCGGCTGGCGATGATCGTGCATGGGGCCGACGTGACGGCCGACGTGAACATCACGCCGGAGGCAGCGGGTCTCAAAGCGATCGCGCATGGCTTCGCGATGGTCCATGGCGACAACGACAAGCTCAAGATCGAGCTGGAGACGCCCCTCTACGACGCGCTCTATGCGTGGTGCCAGCACGAGGTGGGCCGGGTCAAGCAGCCTGCCTGAACGCGTTGTATCAAGCACCAGCCGAAGTACAGGTGGAAGGCGTCAACCCCTTGCCGGACTCGACGTGGTCCGTACTCCCGCCTGCCGGTGCGGCGGCCTGATCTAAATCCCTGACTCCGCCTGTTGGACGCTTCAAGCGTCAGTTGCCATCGGATCGGGGGGAATGAGAACCAGATGCCACCCCCCTCGGGGATTTGCGGAGGTCGCCAGCACGACTGACTCTGGATCAGAAGGTTGAAGGTTCGAATCCTTCCTCCCCAGCCACAACGCCGATCAGGGCGAAGATGCCTTCCGTGATGGCGGCATGTATGGCTGGTCGGCAGCGACGTTACCCTCTTGTCGAATGAGCAGTTCCTTTCACCTCGGCAACGAATCGTCGTCATACGTCGCGGTTGAGGTATCGGAGCGTCAACATCCGCATACGACTGACTTTTGGGATGCCAATTGGGTCGTCTCTACAGTCGAGGTCGCTGCAGGCCCTTGGAGAGGGCGCTACCCGGCGAGCTTGCGCAGTGAAGAGTTCGCAACTTTCCGAGACCAGCTCACGCGGTTGTACAACGACACCGGCGCCGGTCCAGCAAAGTTTGACTCCATGGAACCCTGGCTCCGCCTGACAGTCGAGCGAACGGACCGACTTGGTCACATTAGCGTGGTCGGTGAAGCGCGGATGGAGCCATTCTTCGATCGCCACAACATCCTGCAGTTCGTGATCGAGCTCGACCAGAGCTTCGTGCCAGAGGCGCTTCGAGGCCTTGCTGAAATTCTTGAGGAGTTTCCTGTAATTGGCTCGCCGGACGATTAGACGAGCGCGCCTATGGGTGCCCCTCTCGATTCCGGGGAGTTTCGGTGGCGGAGCCGCCCGGCAGCACCTCAACCCGGCGATCCGATGGCAACTACTCCGCAGCTGATCACACGAGGTTCAGTCGAGTTTCGGTGGCTGCGAGGTTCTGAAACCGAGCCCCTAAAGTCCAAGACTCGAATACAAAATCTGGACTCTAGGGGTCGAAGTTCAGAACAGTGGCTGGCGGTCTGAAGTGGCTGGGGCCTGAGGTGGCTGGGGTGTCGACCTTCGGGTGATGTGTCACGGAGCTACTTCGGGTGATGTGTCGCACTTCGTCTGAATCTATCTCCTCCGGGGCGCCGTGCTGTCGGCATGCAGTTTGCGGACAGGGCCCTTGCTGGTTCGAGCCACCGTCTTGAGCAACTCGTTGCCCACCCAGAACTGAAGCAGGCCGTCCGTCACGAGCACATCGCAGGCGCTGCCACCGAAGTGTTTGCCCACGCTGACCTGCTGGTAGCCGACGCTCACGAGTCCATTGCTAGCCACCCTTCGGCTGACCCACTGCTCGCCATTGCGCTCGGGCCGCGGAGTCAGGCGATGCCGCGGCTGGTCGTCGCCGGCATGGAAGCGGCTCTCCGGGGTGGCGTCGAACAACCCCTGATGCGGACGCTGGGTGTTGTAGTAGCTAACCCATTCGTTCAGCGCCTCCTGTGCTGTCTTCAAGGTCTTGAAGACCTGCCGAGTGTCGAACTCGACTCGAAGGGTCTTGTGAAAGCGCTCGATCTTTCCGGTCGTGGTCGGCGAGCGCGGCTGGGTCAGGATGTGGTCGACACCGTTCTCGCGACAGATGCGGTCGAACAGCACCTCGACCGGCGGTTGTGCGAAGCGGCCGGTGAAGACCTTTCCGTTGTCGGTCAGGACCTGGGCAGGCAGACCATAGGTATTCAGAGCTGAACTGAACCCGTCGCAGACCGACTGGGTTCGCTCCCTGGCCATTAGCCTCGCCGAGACGCAGTACCTCGAGTGGTCGTCAACGCCGGTCAGCGCCTTGGCTGAGGTCCCGTCAGCCAAGAGAAAGCCATGGACTAGGTCGAACTGCCAGAGCTCCATCGGCGCCCCTCTCTCCCAGCGCTTCCAGGTTTCCCGCCGCCTCTGTCGGCTGATGGGGTCGATGACCGCAGCTCGGACCAGGCAGCGATAGACAGCTGACTCCGAGGGCGCGGCCTCGACCCGCTTGCGCGCCAACTCAAAGGCGATTCGGCGCGCTCCCCAGTAAGGGCGTGACCGGCGCATCTCGAGCACCATCGCCTCCACTGCCGCCGGCATCTGATGCGGGCTTTGGGCCGGCCGGTGCGACCGATTGTTCAAGCCTTCGAGTCCGTCACCCTCATAACGCAACAGCCACCGGTGCATCGTTCGCCTGGACACGCCCCAGTCGGTAGCCACCTCGCTCACTGTCCGACCATCGCCAATTACTGCCAGGACCGCCTTGTACCTCTGCTCAGTCACGCTCATCTCCCTCATGCGCGGGAGCGTGACAAATCAGCCGAAGTAGGTGTGACACATCAGCCGAAGGCGTGTGACGCATCAGGCGAAGGCCTTTTGGGACCTATCAGCCGAACTTGCACAACGTAATGGCTGGGGAGGAAGGATTCGAACCTTCAACCTTCTGATCCAGAGTCAGCTGCGCTACCGTTGCGCCACTCCCCAAGCGCCCGACTTTCGAGCGTACTAGGACGTTTGAGCTCGAGTCGGCCGGCGGCCCATTCTAAGTGGCCGCTGAGACTAAGGCCGCTTGCTCCCTTTCGGGGCTCCGCCCAGCTCGATCGGCCGCGTGCTCATCTCGATGGACAGGGCGGGTGGCGCACCCATCAGTCGATCGAAGGTCTCCTTCAGCAGCTCCTTGGCCCGGTAGAAGTTGACAGCCCACCCAACGCCGAAGACCCGATCGCTGAACAGGCGTTCTGAATCCGGGTTCCAGTAGGCTGCGCGGATCTTGGCCCAAGTCGGCGGCCGGAAATCGTAAGGAACCATGCCGAGTACACGGCCGTGCCACGTTCGTTCCTCTTCCGGCTTGGCAAGCTCAGTGGCGATGGCGGCCACGACCAGTGCGATCACTGTCAGGCGTACAACTCGACGCATGCCGCGCATAGCCCCCATACTGGAAACAGAGCGTAGCCCACAGTAACTGTGCACGTCTTGAACACGTTGAGGCAAGCGGGGTAGATGGCCAAGAGGCTCCAAACGACGGCGCGCTGGTTGCGCTGGCTCACGCCCGGTCTCGAGATCAAGCGTTGGCTTCTGCTGTTGATGGTGGCGGAGCTGGTGCTGGTCCTTGGTGCCGCGTACGCCCTGAAAGAGCTCTATCAGACGGCAACACTGCCGTACCAGTTCTACTACATCACACTCCAGTTCTGGCCTTACTGGGCGCGCGCGGCGGTCTTCGGAGTGCTGGGTGTTGGCCTGCTTGCCTTCAGCTACCTGAAGCTCACGCAGTCGGTGCTCGGCCCCTTCCTGCCTGGCGTGAACGCCGGCAGCATCGTCGAAGTCATCCACGCATTCCGCCTCCGGGGTCGGGGGCCCCGCATCGTCGCCATCGGCGGCGGGACTGGAATGAGCACCCTGTTGCGCGGCCTCAAAACCTACACGTCCAACCTGTCTGCGATCCTCACCGTCGCCGACGACGGCGGCTCGTCAGGGCGACTGCGCGACGAGTATCGGGTCCTGCCACCTGGCGACTTTCGACAGTGCCTCATCGCCCTGGCCGACGCAGAGCCGCTCATGAAGCAGCTCTTCGATCACCGGTTCAAGGAAGGCTCGCTCGATGGTCACTCGTTTGGAAACCTTTTCATCATGGCAATGGCCGACGTGACCGGAAACTTCGAGCACGCGCTGCGCGAATCAGGCAAGGTGCTGGCGGTCAAGGGCACCATCGTGCCCTCGACCCTCCAGGACGTGACCCTGGTCGCATCGATCAACGGCAGCAACGTCGAGGGTGAGTCGAAGATCCCCAAGCAGAACGGGCGCATCAGCCAGGTGTTCCTGAAGCCTGACGGTGCGCAGGTGAACCCCGAAGCAACTCAGGCGATCCTCGCCGCGGAGCTGATAGTGATCGGTCCCGGCTCCCTCTACACCTCCATCCTGCCAAACCTTCTGGTCGAGGGAATGGTGGAGGCCATCAAGGCCTCGCCCGCGCTCAAGCTCCTGGTCTGCAACCTCGCTTCACAAACGGGCGAGACCGACGGCTACGGTGTCGACGACTACCTGCATGTGATCCAGGATCACGTGGGCGGGAATCTTTTCGACTTCGTACTGGTCAACTCGAATCACTCTCATATGCCGACGGGAGGTCAGACACAGGTCATCTTCAAGGCCGAGGACGCCGCCAAGAACGCGAATGTTCGGTTCATCGCCGCCGACGTAGTCAACGTCAGGATCCCCTCGCACCACGACCCTGACAAGCTGGCTCGCGTGATCATGCGGAAGGTGTGGCAGGCGTAGCCGAGGCCGGCGCCGGCGCCATGCGCCTGGAAACAACCTCAACGATCGCCGCCGCCACCGCCACATAGAGGAAGCCGTCGAGAGCGTCGACCACGTAGTGCTCACCGAGATACACGATCGAGACCCCGACGGCGAGGGTCCAGACGATCAGCCCGATTGAGAGGGCGCGGTAGCGAGACCAGGCGTACACGGCCGCCAGCGCCGGGAACGCCGCATGCAGTGACGGGAAGGCCGCGAACTGGTTGGGATTGAAGCTGTGATATATGTCCGAGACGAAGTACTGGCTGTCCCAGAGGGCCTCGACAGTCTTGTTGTTGATCTTCACCACCTGGTCCGGGAGCTGATACCAGGGCGGCGCGCTTGGCCAGAACAGGTAGGTCGCAAAAGCGATGAAGCACATCAGCAGGAGCGCGGCCACGAATCTCCTGTAGTGCTCGCGGCTGTTCACCCAGAAGAAGAACCCGACGACTATCGGCAGCGGGAAGTGCATGAAGTAGAAAAACATCGCCGCGACGTCCTGCCAGCCGACGACGCCAGGGTGATAAAAGGCGTGCTGTAACACCAATGTCGGGATCGTGCCTCCGAACACTGCCCTTTCGAATCCCGAGAGATCATGAGGCGGGAACCCGGTCTTGGACGCGAATCCCCGCATTGCCTCATACGCGAAGAACAGGACCAGAAACGGAAGCCAGTCGATGATGAAGCTGCGTCCGCGGCCAAGGGCGATCGCGATCAAAAGCAGAGCCAGGACTACCCACTCGGGCTCGATCGAGATCCCGCGCCATAGCATCACGCCGAAGATCAGCGATAGATACGTGGCGCTGCCGATGAGGGTCAGGCGTGACCGTGGCAGCAAAGCTTCTCTAGCTAGTTGGTGCGAACAATCGCCACAGCCGTGATCTCCACGGTCACCGAGAAAGGAAGCGCGCTGGCTCCGACTGCCGCCCTTGTATGCCTCCCAGCCTCTCCCAGCACCTCGACCATCAGGTCGGACGCCGCGTTCATGACCTTGGGCTGATCGCCAAAGTCTTCGGTGCACAGCACGAAACCGTTCAGCTGCATCAGTTGTTCGATGTTGGTGAGCCCAGCCGCGCCTTCGATCTGGGCCAGCACGTTCAGTGCGCAGGCGCGCGCCGCCTCCTGCGCCTGCTCCACGCTCACCTGGTCGGGGCAGCGACCCGTCATTCGCTGCCCGTCCCTGGAGGAAACCTGTCCGGCGATGTACAGGAGGGCGCGTCCTTCACCGATCGGAACGAGGCGAGTTGGAACATATGAGGCCAGGGCCGCCGGCGGCTTCGGAAGCGTCAGGCCGAGGTCGCGCAGGCGATCGTGCGGTGTCCCCACGTCGGTTACGTTAGCTGCGGCGGCTGCGGAACTGCGAGACCGCGGCCAGGACGATGACCACAACCGCCCCGATTCCCAAAGCGATGTACGGCGCCTGGGATGACAGGACCATCTTGGCGAGGTCAAACGGTGAGCCACCGGACGTATCAGTCCGGGCCGCGGTGGCAGGTGTCGGAACCACGAATCCCGATGGCGGCTGTGGAGTGCCGCCAGTGTCGTGATAGGCCCACAGCATCGATGTGTGGTCCGAAGCCCTGAATGTCGCGACGTAGAGCAGGGGCAGCTCATCGCTCGACATTGCCAGCGCTGTCACTGAAGAAAGAGGCGGCTGGAGAGAGCTGAAGTGTTTGCCCGAATCGCCTGTCGCCCACAGTCCGCCAGAGCCCGCCCCACCGCCATCACTCGCGACATAGAAGCGGTCGAAATGCGTAGATGTGAAATTCGCGAGCGTGTAATCGGTGGAAGGAAGCAGGAGCCCCCCGCTGAGCGCTGTGAAGGTCGCGCCATTGTCGGCGGAGATGAACAGGCCGGAGTTGGTGCCGAGCAGGATCGGTCTCACCTGCGACTTGTTGGGCAGCGGGCCGGCCGCCAGGCGCGTGACGATGGTCCCGCTGACCGCCGGCTTGAGTGTGGTCCAGGTTGTGCCGGCGTCGACGCTCTGATAGAGCGGGATCCCCGCCGAGCCGCCCGAATCGCCTCCAGCGAGAAGCCTGATGGGTGTGTTCACGGCGGCTATGGCCACAGTGTCGATGCTCACAGTGGAAAGACCTGATTGCATCCATGAGGCGCCGTCGATGCTGCTGTAAACGCCGCGATCTGTACCCGCGAACATTATCGATCGCGCAAATCCGAAGGCGCGGACCGCGCGGCCGTCGAGCCCGGCGGCGTTACTCCAGTGCACGCCCGCGTCTCCACTTACAAGGGCACCGGCCCCGCGTGTTCCTGCGACGATGAACCCGGGGTTGAAAGGGCTGTACGAGATCGTGAGGATGCCTGACTTACCCGCGTGCACCTTCGTCCACTTCACACCACCGTCCAGGCTGCGATAGAGGTCGCCCTGGCCATTGCCTGCAACCACTGCCTCGTCATTGGTCGGATTCACGGCGAGAGCGAACACGGGCAGCTGACCGGTGCCCGGGATCGGAGTCAACGCGACCCATGTTGAGGGCGCGAGACTCGAGGCCATCGCCACCGTCGATGCGATGGCGATGAAAGGCACCGATGCCAACGTCGCGAGAAGACGTCTGGGGAGAAGCGACAAGAGACTGCGGGTATCTTAATGGCCGAGCAACTGCGCGCCCATCCGAGTTCGGGTCGAACCTGGAGCCCGATTACCTAGAATTCGCGTGTGCTGGCAGTTGGATATGTGGGCCGCGCGCTGGACAAGGCAGCGTTCCGCCCCGATACGCTTCCGGACGACCTGGTCATCGGCCTGGCGCTGACGCCGACCGTGATCGCGGGTCTCATCTTCTTCAAGCTCGCGGCGCTGGAGATGCTCGTGGTCGCGCTCATCGTCGGCATCGTGGCGCAGCTGGTGTGCCGGTACCTGTTTCGCAAGTTCATCCCCAGGCCGGAAGCCAGCCCCTTGATCGCGGCCATCTTCGGAATCGCACTTGTTGGACCCGGTGCGTCGCTGCTCATCTCGGTCGAGGTCGCGCTGCTCGCGGTCGTGCTCGAAGTGCTGCGGGCACGCTACACGCCGGCGGTTCATGCGCAACCCGGGCTGATCGCTTATGCATGCATCGCACTCGTGACGCGGGGCGCACCCTTCGCATACCTGAATCCCGCCGGCTCAGGGAGTCCTCTGGATCCAATCGGGATCTGGCGCCTCTTTCCTCCAGGCGCCGCACCGATTGATCCGATCAAACTCTATGTGGGCAACGTGCCCGGGCCTGTGTTCGCCACCTCGTTGATGGCGATCGTCGTCGGTGTCGCATGGCTCGCGTACGCAAAGCGCCTCAGTCCCGTGGTGACGCTTGGATTCCTGCTTGGCGCCATCGTGCCCGCGGCGATCTATCACTGGGATTTCCTGTTTCAGCTGGACAGCGGACCCCTGTGGTTCGTGGGCGCGCTCATCCTCTCCGACCGGCGGCTGCTGCCGGGGTCATGGGCGAGCCGTCCAATCCTCGGGTTCGCGGCCGGAATCATCTCGCTTGGCCTCCGTAACCGCGGCTACGGCATCGAAGCTGCATTCTTCACGGTGGCTGGGCTGCAAGCATTCATCGCCCTCGTGGTGGTCCTGGTCTGGACGGTGACTGGAACTTCGCGGCGACGGGAGCGCGGACGCCTGCTGCGAAAGCGGGACGAGCAGCTCCGCGCGATCAACCGGGAAGAGGAGCCGACCGGCCCGAGCGCTGTCGCTTAGGCGGAAGATTGATCACCCTCACCCCGCCCTCTCCCTCAAGGGAGAGGGGGTTAGGCGACCGAAAACTTCTCCAGCTTCGCGCCCAGCGCGCCGGCGATGGTCTCGGCGCGCTCGCCTGCGGCCTTGACGACACGGGCCGGCAAAGACGCGAATGGCTTGAGCTCGACGCGCACCTTCTGTTTGGCGACGGTGTGCGACCAGACGCCCAGCACGCGGCCGTCCACGAGCACGACTGGCGATATCCACCCGGCCACGCGGCTTACCTTCCAGCGATGGATCTTGTCGAAGAGGTGGTCGCGAGTTGCATGGCCCATGAGGTAGGGATCGAAGCCGGGCAGAAGCTGCACCGAAGGACGCTGTGAGTTTTTTCGCAGGCGCTTCAGGTCCTCGCCGAGCATCTGTGCCTTCTGGCCCTCCACGCTTACGGTGACGACCTTTTCATCGAGAGCCTTCCAGGCGGCGGTGCCGACGCCAAGCCAGGCGCCCCACCAGCGCGTGAAGTCCTGCTTAGTTGCCGGCCCATAAGCGCTCAAGTACCGTTCCGCGGCCGCCACAGTTGCCTTCTCAGGGTCCATCTCCTTCCACGTGCCGAGCCAGGCCTGCGGACGGACGAACGTGACGCTCTGTCCGCGATTGGGACCGAAACAGAGCTGGCCTCTGCGCGCTGCAGGTTTGAGCACGCCTCCCCAGCCGGACCTGAGGATGCGAAGGACCGGCTCAGGCTGGTCACGTCCGACGGCCGCGATCAGCTCCTCGCGCGTCATCGGAGAGCCGTTGAGGGCACCGTCGATGCTGTCAAACAGCTTCGTCAGCTGGGCCTCGTTGACCTGCAGGTATTTGAGCCAGGCGTTCAGGTTCCGCAGGCCGTGAGCTCCCATGGCCGCTGCGAACATCGGCAGGTCTTTCGAGGGAATGAGGTGAAGAGTCCCGCGCATCAGCCAGGTCTTGACCAGCGACTTCTTCTTCCACAGGGCCTCGCGCACGTCTTCGACCGTGCAGTCGACCCGAACAGCGATCTGCAGCTCGGCGGTGGACATGACCTGCGCCTGGGCGCCACCGATGTCGCCCACAACCTGGGTCAGCCGTGCTTTGGGTGCACGCTCCAGCAGGTGGTGGCGCGCGAGCCGAAACGAATGCACATCCGCCCAGCTGAGCTCAGCCGCGGCCGGCGGCTCCTTGATTCTCAACCCAATCAGGAATTTTCCGTTACTGCGAGAACAGGGTCACGTCCTTCAGCTCGAAGCTCACGATGCCGTCGGCGCCGACGACGAACAGATCGACAGGAGCGAACCCACCGGTTTGTGGATATGCCGGGTCTAGCACGCCGATTGCAATTTGCGAGCCGCCCGGCTCGGCGAACGATCCCCAGTAACCAAAGGTGCTGTCTGGGCACGTCCAGATCGTCTGCCCGTCACTCCAGTTGACGATGCTCGGCGACTGCGCGCCACCGATCTGGGCCGCGACCACCAGGGCCCCATCCAACGAGAAGCCAAAGACCTCGCCCTCGAGCCGCTTGAGCACCGCTCCGCCAGGCCCGTATATGACGGTGTGGCCGGATCCGTCCGCCAAGGCGACGTACCTGCCGTCGTGGGATGCGGCGATGTAGCCACCAACTCCACCGGTCCACAACGTTCGACCGCTGGACAGCTGAACGACCCAGAACTGCATGACTCCGATGCCCTGGCCGCCCGACTGATACACGACCGCGCGGTCACCGCCTGGGCTGCAAGCGACGACCGACGGCCCGCCGCCGTCGTGGCTGGCCGGCTTGAAGCTACCTACCCGCGCCACGTTTCTCGGGGATTTGCCCACCTCGGTGAGCTGGAGCTCTCCCGGGCTGCTCATATCGCGTGAGGCGGTGCGCACCACAGAGCAGTAGCTTCGACCGTCGTCCGACCAGAACACGCCCACATTTATCGGATCGAAGGTGGCCAGCACCGCGCCGTGGCGATCTCGGATTTCGTTGGAAGCGGCGTACAGAGTGCCTTGCGGGTTGGGGATGCCGCCGTTGGCGGCGCCCGTGCCGATCCTGCCAGATGTCTTGCCGTCCCAGGTGACGCCGTCGACCTGGTCGAAGTTAGCCGGGTCGTGATAGACGATCACTGGGGTCGAGTCGGAGACGTTCAGCGCGTTCTGGAGCGGAGTCGGTGAGGCGCTGGCCTTGGGCGTGGTGCCCGGCACCGTCTGGGGATGGATGTTCCCTCGCACCAGCGCGAAGGTGCCGATCACGAGCGCCGCGATCAGGACGGCGGCGATGCCTGCGGCCCACTGGACGCGGCGGCTCACCGACTCCCGGGCCGCGAGCCCATCCTGCATGAGACGGTGACGCGCGTCGCCGACCTCACCGAGCTTCGCTTGCTGCCGGTCGAAGCCGCCACGAATGTCGTCACGGAGAGTCATCAGATGTCCTCCTCGAGGAGTCCCGGCCTCAAGCGCTTGCAGGCGCGGTAGATGCGGCCCTTGGCAGCGGCGCCGGAGATGCCCAATGCAGTCCCTATCTCATCGACGGAGAGATCGAGGTAGAAGCGCATGAACAGCACCTGCCGGTCGGCCATCGGCAATTTTTCGAGCTCGCGCTCGAGGTCCAGCCGCTCGACGTGAGACTCGGCGGGCTTTCCCGGCTGGAACACCAAGGGAATGCGCACCGTGCTGAACCACCTCGTCCGGCGCACGTTCCGGCACTGGTTGGCGACGATCGCCAGGAACCACGGCCGGACCTGGCTCCGGTCGCGCAGCCGCGACAGGCTGCGCCAGGCCTTGGTGATCGCGTCCTGAGTCGCGTCCTCGGCCTCCGAGCGGTTGCCGAGCATCGAGAACGCCAGCCGGAGGCCAGGCTCGACGAGCGGCCCGATCAGGGCTTCGAACTCCTGCTCGGCCTCCCGGGCCGGCTCGGCGGTCATGGCGTGGACCACATCATTCAAGACACCCGAAACCAGCCGCCGGTTACACGGTCAGTCGAAGAGCTTGCGGCCCCGGGTCACGAACTGGTCCCGGCGGGGCCCAGTGCCTACGAGCTCGATCGGCGTGGCTATGAGCTCGCCGACCCGTTCGATGTAGTCGCGGCACTGGGCGGGTAGATCGTCCCAGCACTTGGCGGCTCCGATCTCCGACTGCCACCCTGGCATCTCGTCGTACATCGGCTCGCAGTGCTTGTAATGGGAGATGTTCGCGAGCGGATGGTCGTGCACCTGGCCACGGAATCGGTAGCCGGTGCAGATCTTCAGGAGCGGCTGGTCGTCGAGTATGTCGAGCCGCATCAGGGCTGCGACGCTGACGCCGTTAAGGCGGCAGGAGTAGCGAGCGACCGCGGCATCGAACCACCCGATACGTCTTGGGCGCCCGGTGACGGTGCCGAACTCGTGCCCGCGCTCGCGGATCTGGTCCCCCACGTCGTCGGTGAGCTCGGACGGAAAGGGCCCGTAGCCGACGCGCGACGTGTAGGCCTTGAACACGCCAATCGTCAGGTCAACCTTGGTCGGAGGGATGCCACTTCCGGTGAGCGCGCCGCCGGCGCTGGGGTTGGAGCTGGTGACGTATGGATAGGTTCCAAAGTCGAGGTCGAGCATGGTCGCCTGGGCCCCCTCGAGGAGGATGTTGGCCTTCCGGTCCAGCGCTTCCTGGATGAGTGGGAATGTGTCCTTGATGTAGGGGTCGAGCTGCTTCGCGTACCCCATGTACTCGCCGACCATGCTTTCCCAGTCGTAGGGCTCGCCGCCATAGAGCTTGGTCAGGATCGGGTTCTTGACCTGGTCGACCACGAAGGCGAGCTTCTTGCGCATGAAGCCTTCCTTCTGGAGGTCGCCGATGCGAAAGCCGATGCGCCTCACTTTGTCCGCGTAGGCGGGGCCGATTCCGCGCCAGGTGGTACCGAGGCGGTCGTCGCCGCGGACCTCCTCCTCGAGCTGGTCGAACAGCGGGTGGTAGCGCATGACCATGTGCGCTCGCTCGCTGACGATGAGGTTCTTCGGCTCGATTCCGCGCTCGCGCAGCTGCGTGATCTCTTTCAGAAGCACTATCGGGTCGACCACCACGCCGTTGCCGATCACGCATGTGCACTGCGGGTAGAGGATCCCCGACGGGATGAGCTGGAACTTGAACTCGCCGTCCTCGGTGATGACGGTGTGCCCGGCGTTGTTGCCGCCCTGGGACCGGATGACCATGTCCGCTTTGGCCGCGAGGTAGTCGATGACCTTGCCTTTGCCCTCGTCGCCCCACTGGCCGCCGACCAGGATGATGACCACTGGTCTTCCTCTTACTCCGTGCCCGGCTCGGGGCGCCTCGTCTCCAGGTTGTAGAAGCGGGTGTGGTCCCGGCGGAACTTGAGCTCGATCATGCCGGTCGGGCCATTGCGGTGCTTGGCGACGATGACCTCCGCGATGCCAGGCCTCTCATCAGCCTTGTAGTACTCAGGCCTATAAAGAAACATCACGGGATCTGAATCCTGCTCGATGCTGTTGTGGACCACCAAGTCGTTCGCAACGAAGTTTCGCGGAGGTCACTCAGGATTGGTCGTTTGTCCGGGCGTTGCTCGGGTGCACGGCTCAGCTGTGAGATGGCGATCACAGGGATCCTGAGCTCTCGAGCCAGCCCCTTCAGTGCTCGGGAGATTGATGAGACCTCCTGAACGCGGTTGTCGTCCCCGCGCGAGCGGCCATGCATCAGCTGCAAGTAGTCGACCAGGATCATGTCGATGCCGTGTCGCATCTTTGCCTGTCGGGCCTTGAGCTGAAGGGTCAATTCATCCATGACCGGCGTGTCGTCGATGTAGATCGCAGCCTCGCCAAGCGGCCCGAGCGCATTGGACACACGATCGAACTCGGACTCTGTCAAAAGCCCTCTGTGCAAGCGCTGGGCGTCGATTTGGGCCTGCTCTGTCAGCAGGCGTTCGGTGAGCTGTTCCTTCGACATCTCGAGGCTGAAGATGGCGATCGACTTCTTCGTTTCAAGTGCGGCATGCAGCCCGATGTTGAGAGCGAGAGAAGTGTTGTGGACGAGGATGTCCTGCGCCACGAAATTGCCAGTCTCTGGAACCGCGAGGTCATAAACCTGGTGCTCGCCGGTAGGGATGATCGAAACGACCTCATCCCAATAGATCTGGTCACTGGCTAGCTGCGAAAGGCGGCGGTCGCGCAGGACGTCGGCGTAATTCGCAAGCCGGCCTTGTGTGATGCCCCGGGACCGATGCGGATTGAAGCCACGAAGACCGGCGCCTCTTTCGCCCGCAAGGACTGAGAGTTGTGTGACGGTCAGGCCGCGAGCGTGAGCTGACGCGCGAATGTCTTCCCAGATCTGTGGTGGGACTTGACCAATGTTGCTGGGTCGCGGCTCGGTGAATGACTTGAAACGGTTTGCCTTCTCATCTCCCTTTGGTAGCGCTCAACCGAAGCCGGCTCCGTGATCTCAACTCGCCAGCACCGATCCTTCTTCTTCCACAGCTTCGCGACGATTCCGAAGCGGACGAGAGCATGGTGAAGGTCTTCCGCGAGACCCTGGGATGCGACCGCGAACTCAATTCGCGGATAGCCACCCAATGAATACACAGTTCCATCGCAGCTCATGAGGGTCTTGATGAACTCAAGCAATCTCGAACGGTCCCAACGCCAGGCGCACTCGGGAAACCGCTTGGCATCGGACAGCTTGCCCATGAGGCCAAATTCGCGCAGCCACTGAGCCAGCGGGTTCTTGAGGCGACCGCCTGTACGTGGCCCGGCAGAGTAGTACGTGATGCGGTGCCGTCTGACGTGAAGAGTCGGAAAGTGGCGCGAGATTTGGTCCATGAAGTCGCCGACAAGAACTGGATCAGAGTTCGTAAAGCCCGGCGTAGCCGCGGTCAGGCTGCCTTCGGCGATGAAGTAGGCGAGCAGTCGAACCTGTCCGAAGTCCATTGAACCGTCTGTGCCAAAGCAGTTGACTGCGCGCGGCACCGCGATCCGATCACCAATGACGATGTCGTGCAGCGGTTGCCATCCTGTAACCGTGAGAAATGGGTGGTGGCCTGTCACTTCGACGGAACGACCGGTGCGCGTCGTGACCTTGAAGCAGGGTTTGACGCCGCTGTCGACCCATGCGCCGATTTCGTTTGGTTTGATGCGCCCGTCCCAGGAGAAACCGTGGATTCTGGGTAGCTGTCGCTCGACTGCGTCCTGGATTGTCAGACGCTCGCCCGTGGCAATATTGATAACAAGACTATCATACTTTAGGCACTTACCCATCGCGGGTCTTCCCGCGACGATGATCAGGTCCGAGTCCTTGAACCCGCCCGTCATCCGATCCAGGTCATGGAACCCTGACGGAACGCCGATGACTCCCTGACCGCTCTCCATCTGCAGCGAGATCCGCTCCATCGCCGGACCGAGCAGGTCATAAAGCTTGGCCAGCTCGCGCTGGTCGCGGTCGTCCGCGACACCGAACACGAGCGACTGCGCCTGGTTGATCGCCTCCTCGGCTTCGACCGAGTCGTCGTAACCGAACCCGGCGATGTTGCCCCCCGCCGAGATCAGACGCCGCTTGTAAGCCTTCTCCTTGACGATGCGGCCGTAGTACTCGATGTTGGCCGCGGTCGGGACCGACCCCTGCATCGACGCGAGCTGAGCGCGGCCGCCCACGCGTTCGAGCAAACCCATCCCCTGCAGCTGTGACGCGAGCGTGACGTTGTCGATCGGCTCTCCGGCCGCGAACAGGTCGAGTGCCGCCCGATAGATCTGGCCGTTGTTCTCGCGATAGAAGTCCTCGGGATGAAGGAACTGGAGGACCTTGGCAATCGACAGCGGATCGAGAAGGATGGACCCGAGCACGGACATCTCCGCGTCAAGGTCGTGCGGTGGCACCCTTCCGGGTGTTAGTGCGATGGTCGCCATCGAGCTCTGTCGGCCCTAGCGGTCCTGGGTCACGATCAGGTTGACGTGGGCGGTCACATCCCGATGAAGCTTGAGTGGAACCTGGTGCTCACCAAGGGTCTTGATGGGTTCCCTGATGTCGATCTTGTGCCGGTCGATGTCGACCCGGTGCTGGGCCTTGAGGGCGACGGCCACATCCTGGTTGGTGATGGAGCCGAACGCCTTGTCCTCGGCTCCGATCTTCAGACGAACAACAACCGTCTTGTTGCCGATCTCGTCCGCCAGCGCCTGAGCCTCCACCCTGTCCTTCGTCTCGCGTCGGCTCACAGCCTCGCGCAGACGCTTGGACTCGGTTTCGACACCCCGAAGCGCCGGCACCGCCAGCTTGCGCGGAAACAGGAAGTTGCGACCATAGCCGTCGGCGACCTCCTTGATGTCACCGGCCTTGCCGACGTTGTCTATGTCCTTGGTCAGCATCACGCGCACGTCCCTAGCCCTCCGCCACCGATGGATATGAATCGTCTGCAACTCCGCCCGCGATCCGTCTTCTCACTCGCCTGACCACCCTTCTGGTCCCGTGGCGGGCGGCCGCGACAGTATCTCGGAGGTCGTGATCGAACATGCTGTCCTTCGCGCTCAGCGAAGCCAGATGCTCACGGCGAATTTCCTCTGGACACGCTTCGATGAACGTCTGAACAGCAAGCAGCCCGAGCGCGAGCATGTCCAGCTCACCCAGCACTGGGATCCAGGCCGGGAAGTCGATAGGGCTGACGATGACCGCCAGGGCCGCCAGCAGAACCGCCTTCGGAGCTGCCGGCACGCGATCGTCGCGCAGCAGGCAGTAGGCGAGCTTGCCGTGTTTCGGCACCTCCACCAGAACCTGCATGGCACGCGAAATGAAAGGCATGGGGGCCGCAACAGCCTAGCGCTTTTCAGGCTGCAAAGAGAACCTCCTTAACCACCCAATGTAGGCAACTTCCCGTTGGTGCGCGCCGGAGGAGCGGCCGAGGCACGTCGCCTCTTTCGGCGCGGACCACGATAGCCTTGCGCCGTGAGCTCGGCCGTGGCCCTGGCGCCAGGCACCGCGCGGTTTGGAAATCTGAGGCACACGGCTCTCAGCGCGTTCTGGTTCGGCAACTTCTTCCTCTGGCAGCCATTGACCACCGTCGTCATCCAGAACCAGATCGACGCCGTCGTCCCCAAGGCCAACCAGGGCACCGCGATCGGCCTTGCCGTGAGCATTGGCGGGCTCTTTGCGATGACCATCCCCCCGATCGTCGGTGCGATCTCGGACCGGCTGAACACGCCCTTCGGACGCCGGCGCCCGATCATGGTCGGGGCCACCCTCCTGACTCTACCCGGCCTGCTGGTGCTGGCGACCGCGAGCACCTATCCGCAGATCGTCATCGGCTACGCCTGGGTGCAGTTCTTCTTCAACGCCGCCGGTGCGGCCTTCGCGGGCATCATCCCCGACGTCGTCCCCGCTCAGGATTTCGGCCGCGCCAGCGGGTTTCTGGCCACCATGGTCCAGCTTGGCAGTGGCGCGGGCCTCTTCGCCAACACCATCTTCACCGGCACTCACCTGGACCGCTGGATCTATCTCGCGTTCGCGGTCGTGATGGTCTTGACGCTGATCCCGACCTCGCTCGCAGCTTCGGGAGAAGGATCGCAACCCCTTCCGCCTCGTGTTCACCGGCCGCCACGCGCCGCGATTCATGAGTTCTTCAGGCCCATGCTCGGTGGCGACTTTGCGTGGGTGATCTTCACTCGTTTCTTCGTCTCTGCCGGCATCACAGCCGTCGCCTACTACCTGAACAACTTCTTCCGCGACGTGGTTGGCGTCTCGGACCCTGGTCAGTTCACCTCCGTCTGGTTTCTGGTCGTGCTCCTGGTCGCGATACCTTTCGGACTCGCGGGCGGCTACTTCTCAGACCGTCTCCATAAGCGCAAGGTCTTCGTCTTCGCCAGCGGAGGCTTCCAGGCGTTGGTGGCGCTCATCTTCATCGCCTTCTTTCCGAAGGCCATCCCGATCGTCTTTGTGCTGGGTGCCGCTTACGGCATCGGCTACGGGCTTTACTACGCAGTCGACTGGGCGCTCGCCTGCGACACGCTGCCTGATCGCGCCAGCAGCGCCAAGGACATGGGCCTCTTCCACATCGCGCTGACGCTGCCGCAGTTCGTGGTCCCTTTCTTCGCGGGACCTGCGCTCGACCACTTCAATGCTGTCTCACCCAACCTGGGTTACCGGGTCGTGTTCGCGAGCGCGATCGTGCTGCTCGCGATCGGCACTGTCTTCGTGAGCCGCATCCGATCGGTCGGCTGATCGCGCGCTCCTCACTGCGACCAGGCTCGCGATCCAGATCGCGCTGACCCCGATGACCCCGAGCTCCGCCATCAGCCGCAGCACCGTCACGTTCGGATAGCCGGAAAGCAGGAGCGTCTGGAAGTACTTGTGGGCGGGGCCGATGAGCAGCCAGCCGCTGCTCACAGCCGCCAGCACCGCCCAACGGCGATTGCGAACGCTCCATTCGATCAGCACCAGCATCGGGAGCAGCAACAAGACCAGGTGAGTGCCCCACGAGTAGCTTGCGATGAGGGGGCCCGCGGCCACCATCGCGCTCGCCTCCAGCGCTCGAGCAGAGCGGTTGAGGGCGGGCCGCCGCAGGACCCAGAACGTGACCACCAGCACCGCGATCGAAATCACAAGCGTGATGACCCGCGCCGCCGGCGGAGAGTCGCGATCAGCGCCCAGGAAGGTCGCGGGGTCGAAAAGACGGGCCACCGTCCCGCCGGGCGAGTGATTCTCGAACAGGCCGGTCCCGGCCGACAGGACGGGCGCGACTTTCAACAGGTACTCGGGCAGGTACTGCGGCACCGCCAGCAGCCACAGGGCCAGTCCGGCCGCCCCAGCGCCGATCACCATCCGCCAGCGCCGTCCCCAGATCAGCAGCAGACCGAGCGGGCCCTGCAGCAGCTTCACGGCCACTGCCGCGCCAAGCGCCACCCCGCCCCACCAGCGGTCGCCCGCCACCCAACCCAGAAGCCAGATCCCGGACAGGCCGAGCAGGACGAGGTTGACCTGCCCTTCATCGAAATTGGCTGCCACCGGCTCGAAGCTGATCGTGACCAGGACGAGCAACGACACCATTTGCCAGCTCCGAACATGCAGCGCACGGAGGGTCGCGACCACGAACACCGCCAGCGACAGCTGCAGCACCGCGATGACGACGATCAGCTGGACGGCGGCTGCCTGGTGCACGAGGGGCTGCAGCATCCAGGCCACCGGTGGCGGCGTCACGTACTGGGCGCCGGCCAGCGGCAGAGGCACGAAGCCGCCAGAAGCGTTGCCGCCACAGGCCTGGATCGCGCACAGGTCGTAGGGGTCCTGGCCCGCAGCGATCCTGGCCGCTGCCGCCAGGTAGTTCTCGCTGAGGTCGCCGGGCACAACGCCGAGGGCAAGCGGTAGGACGAGCGTCCGCCAGATGTAGACAAACCCGATCGGCACGCCCGCGAGCACGAGCAGAAGGGCGCGAAAGCTGGCGTTTTCGAGCGGGAAGGGTCGAGCCACGCGCCGGAATTATCCGGGCGGGGGCTTCATTCCAAGCTGCCAGACATGAATCCGGCCTGAGCGCTACGTGATTGTCTGGTCAAAAAAATGAGGCGGCACCGCAGCGGGCACCGCCTCGAGCTGGTTTTCACCGGGTGACACGCTTATTGGTTTCTGCGCCGCTTTACGGCCGTTGCCTCTTGTGGAGGCCAACCTTTGCGTGGACCGATCAGTGAATCCAGCTATTGCGTGCGTTCACGTTGCGACGATCCAGCGGGACCTGTCAAGTGGTTTGTTTTCCCAGCACACGCAGGGAGCAAAATGGAGTGAGCTTCAGGTGGAGGTGAGCCGGTGAGCGAGCTCAGCTACGTGCAGGGCGCCAGCAACGTTCCACTGGTCGGCGAGCCGATCTTCCACAACCTCCGTCGGACCGCCGCCAGGTTCGGTGATCGCGATGCGCTGGTCGTCCCGCCCCAGGACTACCGGGCCACCTACAGCCAGCTGGTCGAGCAGTGCGAGGCCGCCGGCCGCGGGCTGATGGCTCGTGGCGTCAAGAAAGGGGACCGGGTCGGTATCTGGTCGCCGAATCGCTACGAGTGGGTTGTCGTCCAGTACGCCACCGCAGCGATCGGCGCAATCCTGGTCAACATCAACCCGGCCTACCGGACCTCTGAGCTCGAGTACGCCTTGAACCAGTCCGGGACCGGCTTCCTGATCCTGGCCAAAGGCTTCCGGCAGGCCGACTACCGGGCAATGCTCGCGGAGGTCAAAGGCCGCTGCCCGGACCTCAAGGAAGCCCTTGTGCTCGAGGACAGTTGGGATGCGCTGCTGCGTGATGCCGCCAGGTCAAGCCTGGAGGAGCTTCGCGAGCGAGAGGAGTCGCTTCAGTTCGACGATCCGATCAACATCCAGTACACATCAGGCACGACCGGCTTCCCAAAGGGCGCGACGCTGACGCACCACAACATCCTCAACAACGCCTTCTTTATCGGGGAGACGCTCAAGTACTCCGAGCGGGATCGCGTTTGCATCCCGGTTCCGTTCTATCACTGCTTCGGCATGGTGCTGGGCAACCTCGCGTGCACGTCACACGGCGCGGCGATGGTGATCCCGGGCGAGGCCTATGACCCGCTGGCGGTCATGGAGACGGTGCAGAAGGAGCGCTGCACTTCGCTGTATGGCGTGCCGACCATGTTCATCGGTGAGCTGGAGCACCCCCGATTCAAAGAGTTCGACTTCACCTCGCTGCGCACCGGCATCATGGCCGGCTCGCCTTGCCCGGTGGAGGTCATGAAGAAGGTGCAGACGGTCATGCACATTCCAGAGATGACGATCGCCTACGGGATGACAGAGACATCGCCGGTGTCGACTCAGTGCGCCACCGATGATCCACTCGAGAAGCGGGTCTCGACCGTCGGGCGTGTGCATCCTCACGTGGAGATCAAGATCGTCGACCCGGCCACCGGAGCGGTGGTTCCGCGCGGCACGCCGGGTGAGCTCTGCAGCCGTGGCTACATGGTCATGCTCGGCTACTGGAACAACGAGGAAGCCACCCGTCAAGCAATCGATGCCGCACGCTGGATGCACACGGGCGATCTGGCCACGATGGACGAGGACGGTTACCTCAACATCGTCGGCCGGATCAAGGACATGATCATTCGCGGGGGCGAGAACATCTATCCGCGCGAGGTCGAGGAGTTCTTGTACGGGCATCCGCAGATCGCGGACGTGCAGGTGATCGGCATCCCTTCGGAGAAATACGGCGAAGAGGTCATGGCTTGGGTGAAGCTGCGCGAGGGCGGCAGCGTGTCAGGCGACGAGCTCGCGACCTGGTGCAAGGGCAAGATCGCGAGCTACAAGATCCCTCGGCACTGGAAGTTCGTGGATGGATTTCCCATGACCGTCACGGGCAAGATCCAGAAATTCAAGATGCGCGAGGTTTCGATCGAGGAGCTGGGGCTGGAGAAGGCAGCAGGGGTCCGGACGGCGTAAGCCCTTCGCCTTCTGAGCTATATGAGACCGCCGTGAGACTGTCAGTGAGAGTAGTCACCTGGCATGCTGCGCCCTATGGGCAAGCAGCTGCACGAGGGTCGCAAGTCGCCCACTGGACCGCTGTGGTGGATTGTCATCGCCCCCCTTGTCACCGTCCCGGCGACGCAGGCCTGGACAGCCGGAATCGCGCAGTCAGACGCCTGCACGGTCAGCCACGACTTCCTTGGCGGGGCAGCACTGTGCCCTACCGAAACGCTTGCGGTGGCGCTCGCGCCCGGACTGATCAACCTGGTGCCGGCGCTCTGGTTGCCCTTCGGGCAAGCCGTCAGGAAAACAGCGGTGGTTGCGACGGCGCTCGGGCTGGCACGCTTCCTGGTTCCCCTCGCGGCGCTACTCACCTCGGGTCCGGATGCCAGCGTCAGCTGGGGATTCTTCCCGGTGTACCCGAACGAGCCATCCATTCTGGTTGCGAGCGTTGGATTGTGGTTGATCAGCGTGTTGGC
>VBFO01000072.1 GCA_005881025.1 Chloroflexota bacterium
ATGAACGCGCGGCGCGCGGCGGCCCCCAACGCCAACCAGTCAGGGATAGTGCTCGCTGTGCGTTGGGGTTCTTCGAGAAAATGCACTGGCCATTCGGTCATGCGAGGCTTCTTGACGTGCACCAGCAGACAGGGCTCAGGCTCGTCGATGTACTCAGCTTGAAGAACGAGGGCGGTCGGCGCTTCGGCTCCCTCTGCGCTCTCCGCGAACGCAAGCGCCTGCTCGTACGTTGGGAACGCGCGGTAGTAGTCGTCTCCCCCTTCTAGATCCGCAGCGCCATTTTCTGGGTGGCACCAGACCCGGTACTCGAGGACGGCATCCCAAACGAAGCCACCGCCGGCGCCAACCAGGGCAGGATAGGTGCCAACCAATGTGTCGTCGAGGGCGCGGGGGAAATTGCTTGGCTTGACCATGAATCAGGAGTCTGGCCGACGACAGGAAAATCGAAAACGCCGCCTGTTAAGACCGGAGCGACCTGCTCGCGAACAGGATTGGCGTTACCTGATGTGGGCCGGTTGCAAGTCACACAGTGGTGGGCCGCGGTGGACTCGAACCACCTACCTCCGCGTTATCAGCACGGCGCTCTGCCAGTTGAGCTAGCGGCCCAGGTTCTCGGCGTGCATGGCAGGGGCGGAAGGATTCGAACCCTCGGCCCTCGGTTTTGGAGACCGATGCTCTGACCAGACTGAGCTACGCCCCTATCGGCCGAAGCCAAATTCTACCCAGTACGATCCAGGCATGGCCGGAGCCGCGATAGCCCGTCCGGATTCCGCACGTTTGGCACAAAACAGGCGCATCAACCGCATGGGAAGGGCGCGTTTGGCGCCAAACGGGCGGTATTGACCGGGACGCTGCCCGTCCTGATCGTCGGCGACGTCCACGGCGACCTCGAGCGCCTCTTCCAGGCCCTCAAACCCTACCCCGCCGACCAGTGGCGAACCCTGTTCGTAGGCGACCTCGTCGACTACGGCATGTTCGGTGTCGGCGCGCTCCGTTACGCCCGCGACCGCCCGCACACCGACGTCCTGCTCGGCAACCACGAGGTGGCGATGCTGTGGGCGCTGCGCGAGCGAGAACGCATCGGGTGGTGGATCTCGCTCGGCGGCCATCGCCACGACCTCGACGAGCTGGCAGGCGACGAGCCGCTACAGACCTGGATCAAGGAAAGGCCGGCGCTTCTGAAACTTGCCGATGGAACCCTCGTCCAGCACTGCGGCCACGACGGCTACAAGCGATGGATCGACCCCAACTCCATTGATCCCATCACCTCCATCAACAACCGCGTCCTCGAACTCTTGAACGAAAATTGCGAGGACGAAGTGTGGGACGTGCTCAGCGCGAAAAACATTTTTGCTGAGCAGTCGATGCGGCTACAGCAGTGGCTGCAGGCAACCAACTGTCGCCGCACAGTGTTCGGCCACACACCACACAACAGCGACAGGCCCGCGATCCATCACGACGGCAAAGCCATGAATTTCGACGGCGCATTCAGCCGCCGCCACAAAGGTCACAGACGAGCACCTATCAGTGCTTCCGTCGCGCCCCTTGAGCCACTAAGCTAAGCGAGCATGCCTGAGGTCCTGACTGCCGAGCCCGCGCAAGGCATCATCAAGACCCCGACCACACGCAGCGCGACCGGCAGGCCGCTGATCGACGCCGGTCGCATCCGCCGGCGCGTGCACAGACTCGGCCGCCAGATCTCCTCGCTGTACACCGACATCGACACACCGCTCGTGCTCGTCGTGATCCTCAAGGGCGCGACGGTATTTGCAGCAGATCTCATGCGCAGCCTCACGATTCCAGCCGAGCTCGAATTCGTGCGCGCCGCCAGCTACGGCTCCGGCACATCCAGCAATGGCCAGTCGCTGCGGCTCGCGCACATGGTCGCCGGCTCGCTGCTCGACCGGCATGTGCTGCTCGTCGAGGACATCGTCGACTCGGGCCGAACTGCCGACGCGGTGATCCGCAGCATGAGCCGTTTGAAGCCTGCCTCTTTGAAGCTCGCCGCGCTGCTCGACCGGCCCGCGCGGCGCTCGATCGAGGTGAAGATCGACTTCAGGGGATTCACCATCCCCGACCGCTTCGTGATCGGATACGGCCTCGACTATGCGGGCCTCTACCGCGAGCTGCCCGCGATCTACTCCCTCAGCTAGCCCCCGCCTAGGCCGCCGCAGCCGGCGGCCGGCACACCTTGCACGGACGAAAGCCTTGCGCCCTGGCCTCGGCCTCGTCGTGCAGCCACACCACGTTTCGCTCCTGCGCACGGCGAGCGTGATGGCAGGTCGGATAGCAGTAGATCTTGGTCGAGCGAACTCCCTCGTATCGGTAGCCGGAGCGCGCAAGCTCCTGCAGCTTGCTCAGTCGCACCCCCTCGAGCGACAGGATCTGCTTCTTGGCCTCCGGGCCGCCCCCACCGTAGTTGCCGATCACCCCGTCTGATCGCACCACGCGGTGACACGGGATGAAGTAGGGAATCGGATTGTTGGCGAGCGCGGTCCCTACCGCACGAACCGCGCGCGGATGACCGATCTCGCGCGCGATCCAGCCGTACGGCCGAACCTGCCCGCGCGGAATCTCACGAGCCTTGCGCAGCACTGACTGCTCGAACTCGGTCAGGCCGCGCAGATCGAACCGAAGCCCGCGCCTTCCGCCCAGCTCGTTGGCGAGCCTGGCCGCAAGGTCGGCCGGAGGCGCCGCCGCCGTCAGCGGCCTCCCCACCTCGCGCTCGAACCACTCCTCGAACTCCTCGTCCGACCCCACGCGCATCGCCGCTGAAACGCCGTGACCGTTCCAGGCCACGTGTACCGGGCCCAGCACCGTGTCGAACACCGCGTAGGTGTCGCCGATACCCGCCTGCGAAAGCACGCGCTCGCTGAAGCCGGCGGGTGCCTTCAGCCGACCCAGCTCTTTCAGATCAGTCGTTTGCACGGTCATGGTTCTCTCCTCTCAGCAGTTTCAGGGCGCGATGCACGTTTGATTTCACTGTGCCGACAGGCTGGCCGAGCACCTGCGCGGCTTCGTCGTACGAAAGGTCCTGGACGTAGCGGAGCACGACCGCCTCGCGATAGCGCGGCGGCAGCCCGGCCAGAGCAGCAGTCACATCGTGCAGCTGGGCCTGGCGAAGCGCGCGGGCCTCGGGCCCCGGAGTCGTGTCCTGCTCGCTGCCATTCAGCTCGACCAGGCGCGGCCTCAGGCCTCGATGCCGGTTGCGTGCGACGTTGATGGCGATCCGATGCAGCCAGGGACGCTGCTTCAGCTCACGAACTCGATCGGGTGAATAGGTGACCAGCGCCCTGTAGGCCCGGAGCAGCGTGTCCTGCGCTACCTCCTCGGCGTCATGGCGGTTGCCCGTGAGCGCGTAGCCCAGCGCGTAGAGGCGGTCCTGATGCTCGTGGACCATCCGCTCGAATACGCGCTCTACTCCCTCCATCGCTCTCTCTTAACACGTCGGCGGCCGCCCGGGTTGCAACTATCCACTGGAACGAACGGGCGCCGGCGGGTGTAATACGTCCGATCCGATGGAGGGCCGGCCAGCGGACGATGCGGAGCTGTTTGTGCGCGCCCAGCGCGGCAGCATCGACGCCTATGAGGAGATCGTGCAGCGATACCAGCAACTCGCGTTCCGAACTGCATATGTGATCACGAGGTCGGCCGCCGAGGCGGAGGAGTCCACCCAGGAGGCCTTCGTCAAGGCTTACCGCGCCCTCGGCCGGTTCCGGGCCGGCGCAGAACCGCGGCCGTGGATCCTGCGCATCGTTGCGAACGAGGCGCGGAACCGGGTGCGTTCGGCGGGGCGCCGCCAGCAGCTCGAGCTTCGCCTCGCCGAGGGCTTCCGCCCGGGGGATGCGGCCCCATCTCCCGAGGCGGCAGCCATCGCGTCCGAGGAAAGGCAGCGCCTGCTCCTCCTCATCAACCAGCTCGACGAAGATGACCGGCTCGTGATCTCCAGCCGCTATTTCCTGGAGCTCAGCAGCGAGGAGACGGCGGCGGCGCTTGGCATCCCCGAAGGGACTGTGAAATCGCGGCTCTCCCGAGCCCTGGCGCGGCTGCGAGCGCGAGTCGAGGAGGCCGCCACCAGTGCCTGAGCTCAGCGAGCTGGAGCAGCAGCTTCGTGCGCTGGCGGCCGGGATCGAGTGGCCGGCGACGCCGGCGCTGGGTGGCGCTGTCCGCCGGCGAATCACTTCCACGACGCCGCGCTCATACGCCCGCCCCTGGTACGAGCGCCGATGGGCGATGGCGGCAGCCGCCGCTCTCCTGATCGCAGCACTGCTCGTCGCCTACACGCCGACCCGGAACGCGATCGCCGACTTCTTGAACCTGCACACGAGCATCAACCGCACCAACGTGCTGCCGACTCCGTCCCCGCTGCCGCCGGGCCCGCTCGGACAGCGGCTTGGCCTGGGCAACAGGGTGACCCTGGCCACGGCCCGGGCCGGCGTCAAATGGGCCATCGTCTTGCCGTCTGGGCTTGGCCAGCCTGACGAGGTGTACCTGCAGAGCCCGCTGTCGGGACCGCCACAGGGCGAGGTGACGCTCGTCTACGGCTCGCGTCCGGGCATGCCGGTTTCCGGAGAGACCGGCGTGAGCCTGCTCATCACCGAGGTGCGCGGGAACGTCAGCGAAACCTTTTTCGGCAAGATCATCGGACCTGGGACCACGATCGAGGAGGTGATCGTTGGGGGTCATCGAGGCTGGTGGATCTCAGGTCATCCGCACGCTTTCTTCTTCACGGGCACGGACGGCGAGATCCGGGACGAGACCCTGCGGCTCGCCACCAACACGCTGATCATCGACGACGGCGGGACCATCGTCCGCATCGAGGGCGACCTCACCAAACAGCAGGCGCTCGACCTCGCCACTTCGCTCTCCTGACTCGGAACCCGCCTGACCTGTGCGGTGTATGGGAGGCGAGGTGATGAGAGTGATGCGGCTGACGGTGCTCGGTTTGCTGGCATCGGCGGTCGTCGCGGCGTGCGGGACCCTGCCCCAGGGCGGTCCGGTGGCGGGTGACTTCCGCCTGTACGTGGCGACGTCGACCCCAAGCGGATACCAGGTCGCGATCGTCGATTCGAGATCACACAGGGCGATCGGCGGTCTTCCGGTCGGCACCCCGTCACCCGATTGGACCCGGTACTACACGGCCGGTGGAGGCAGCTTGACGGTCTTCGACCCGCACACGGGCGTGGCGCTGCGAACCATGCTGCTGCCGCGCGCCTACCTGCTTCCGACCGCGACCCTCAGCGGCGTCCCGGGCGGCCTCTCGCCCAACGGCCGCTGGCTTGCACTGGAGACTTCGCCCTCGGACACCGAGTCGCACCTGCTGGTGGTTGACACCCTCTTCAAGGGCCAGCCAGTGGCGGTCGACCTCGCAGGCTCGTACACGTTCGACGCCATCAGCAACGACGGCCAGCGTCTGTACCTGATTCAGCATTCCGACGGCTCCCACTACTACGTGCGCTTTTACAACCTCTCGACGCACGCTCTGGACCCGCAGGTGGTCTTCGACAAGAGCGATGGCGCGAACGCAATGACTGGCACCCGCCTCTCAGGAATTCCCTCGCTCGACGGTCAATGGCTGTTCAGCGTCTACGCGCGGCCGGACAAGGGCTCTTTCGTGCACGCCCTCAACCTGGACGCGGCCATCGCGTTCTGTCTCGACCTGCCCGGCGCCGGCTACTCGACAGACCCCACCGCCTTCATGTGGTCGCTGGCGATGAGTGGCGATGGCTCGAGGTTGTACGCAGCCAACGGGCCGATGGGTCTCGTCGCGAGTCTGAGCACGGGTGCGAACAACAGCATGCCCAGCATCCTCCGGACCACGCACGTCGGTTCGGCGTCGCAGACGGCAGCATTCGGTGTGCAGAACGTTCAGGCCAAGGAGCTCGGGGGCGGCGGCGCCGCTGTCAGCCCGGATGGGAAAACGCTGGTGATGTCAGGCGCAACCGGGATCAGCTGGATCAGCACGACCTCGCTCCAGGCGAGCGCATCCGGGCTATCCTCGCGCCACATCTGGAGCCTGGCGTTGAGCCCGAGTGGTGACTTCATCTTCGCCCTCGACGAGGCCGGCAACATTGCCCAGCTGACGATCAAAGGCGCGGTGCTCAGCAGCTTCGACCCGAAGCTCGGTCAGCCCCTAGCGATCATGCGGGTGGAACCCGCTCCTTAGCCGTCTCGTAACCCCGGCAGCTCAGTACCGGCAGGCGCGGATAGCGCGGGAACGTCGGGTCTGTGCGCGACCGCTCGCACATCCAGAAGGTGGTTTGCCGGCCAGGCACCCTTCGAGAATGCCGACAGGACTCGCATAACCCTGCTTCCACCAGCTCCCATCATGGATCTGCGACGAATGCGCATGGTCGCCATGACCAGATATACGTTCGCGGCCGGCGGTCAGATCATCAGCAGCGGGAGGTCAGATCTTTGTAAGCGCCTTGACCAGCCGGTCAAGGGATGAGCCGACTCCATAGCGGCGGGCGATCTCGGCCACGATCTCCGGCTCGGCTGGATATCGATCTCGGCGTCCTTTCGGCAGGGGCAGATCGAGCGTCGTCACCGGCGGGACGACCTTTTGCGCCTTCTGCAGATACGCCGCGTCAGCGTTTCTAAAGACGCCGGCATCGATCATGCCCTGGATCGAGCCGTACCGCTTGACCAGGTCGGCCGCCTTCTTGGGTCCGACGCCGGCGACGCCGGGCAGGCCGTCGGACGGGTCACCGCGCAGGATGGCGAAGTCAGAATAGGCGCTTCCGGGAATTCCATAGCGGCGCTGAACCTCTGCCTCGTCGATCACCGCGAGTCCGGCCTTCTCCGGGTACAGGACCACGATGTCGGTGCCACGGACCTGGCTGAACAGGTCCCGATCGCCGCTCCATATCTCGATCGGCGTTTTCACCTTCGGAATCAGCGAAGCGATGATGTCCTCCGCCTCATAGTCCTTGAGCCCGAGGGCGTCGACCCCGACGGCCTCGAGGGCGGCCATGATCACGGGCATCTGCGGGATGAGCGCGGGCGGCACTGGCTCCG
>VBFO01000073.1 GCA_005881025.1 Chloroflexota bacterium
CGTTGGCTAGATTTTCAGCGAACGCTGACAGGTTGCATCCGGTCTGCACTAAGATGCGCACCACCAATGAGGGGAGGGTGGAGACCTGCAGCGCTGCTGGCAGGTGTTTTTCTAGTCCTGGCCGGCTGCACGAGCTCGTCCGTGCCTGTTGCCGTTGAGACCAGCCCGTCCACCGAGGCGTCCCCATCGCCGAGCCCTTCGCCGGTCGTGACGCCATCGCCCTCACCTTCTCCATCACCGACTGGTGCCGCCCTCGCGATCACCAGCCTTCCCTTCCACAACGGTGAGGTTGGGATCGTGTATCAGGCAGTCACCCTCAGTGCTGACGGTGGGACCGCGCCCTACGCGTGGTCCATCAGCAGCGGCCAGCTGGCCACGGGCCTGACGCTCTCGAGCGATGGCGTCGTGACGGGCAAGAGCTCGAAGGCCGGTCAGTTCGGCTTCACGGTGAAGGTGACTGACGCGGCGGGCGGCTCCTCGACACAGCCCGCCGGCCTCCAGGTGTTCGCGGCCCTTGCGGTGACGCAGCCCTGCATCTCGCAGTGCAATGTCGGCGCCGGCTGCTCCGTCTGCGGTGCGTTCGGAACCGTAAGTGGCGGACTCGGCCCGTACACCTACCAGGTCATCAAAGGCGACGTTCCTCAGGGCATGAGCCTGAGCGGCCTGTCGCTGAAGGGCGGCTTTCCTCTGACGCCGGTCGCCGAGTTCGGTTTGACCGTCCAGGTCGCCGACGTGTTCGGCGCCCACGTCACCGACCAGGCTTACTGGTATGCCTACAACCCGGCCACCCTCTTCAACGGGGGAAGCTGCATCAACTTCAACACCGGCTCCTGCACCGCTACATGGACGTACTCGGGAGGCAACCCGAGCGCAGCGCCGTCAGTGCTGTGGGCCCGAGCGGCCAACTGCGACTGCAGCTCTGGCCTTCCGCCCAACTTCAACGCGGTCGCCAAAGGCGGCAATGTGACCATCACCGCCGGTCCAGTTGCATGTGACCAGAGCGGCTGGATTGGGCAGGTGACGTTGACCCTGGTCGATCGGACGAGCTGCCACACCACCTACTCGTCTGACCCGGTTGATATCGACGTCGACATAAGCAACAACTGCTGACGACCGAGGAGCCCGCCGCCCTTAACACATAAGGCTTGCTTTATGCGATACACTGCATAAAGAGGCCTTTATGTTTTTCCAGAGCCAGCGCGACGAGCGCCACGAGCTGACAGACCACTTCCTCGCCCTCGCCAACCCGACCCGGCTCCGCATGCTGGAGCGGCTGGGAGCGGTAGGAGAGGAGAGCGTCAACGACCTCGCGACGTACCTCCACATGAGCCAGCCACGCATCTCGTGGCACCTGCGGATGCTGCGGGTGGGCGGGGTGGTCAAGACCCGGCGGGACGGCCGGCAGGTCTACTGCTCACTCGACGTCGAGAACATGGCGCGCGCCCGCGCGCTGCTCGACGAGCTGATCGGAATCAAGGAAAGAATCGATATTCGCAAGGAGGTTGGGGCATGAGAAACGGCCGAAAAAACGGCCATGCGAACGGAAAGGTGAGGGTGGCTGTCGTCGGTGTGGGCAACTGCGCCTCGGCGTTGGTGCAGGGCGTGCATTACTACCGCGACGCGTCACCCAAAGACTTCGTTCCGGGCCTCATGCACGTCGACCTCGGCGGCTATCACATCCGCGACATCGAGTTCGTGGCAGCGTTCGATATCGACAAGAAGAAAGTCGGCCTCGATCTGTCGGACGCGATCTTCGCGGGGGCCAACAACACAGTGAAGTTCAGCGACGTCCCAAGGCTTGGGGTCAAGGTCAGCCGCGGCATGACCCACGACGGCATCGGCAAGTACCTTGCCGACATCGTGGAGAAGGCTCCGGGCGAGACCTCCGATGTGGTCGGCATCCTCAAGAAGACCCAGGCCGATGTGGTCGTGAGCTACCTCCCGGTGGGATCGGAGGAGGCGACCAAGTGGTATGTCGAGCAATCGCTGCAGGCCGGGGTGGCATTCGTCAACTGCATTCCGGTCTTCATTGCACGCGAGCCTTACTGGCAGAAGCGCTTCGAGGAGAAGAAGCTGCCGATCATCGGTGACGACATCAAGTCACAGGTTGGCGCGACCATCATCCACCGGGTGCTCACCAGGCTATTCCGCGACCGCGGCGTCAAGCTGGAGCGCACATATCAGCTCAACTTCGGGGGCAACACCGACTTCCTCAACATGCTCGAGCGCGACCGACTGATGTCGAAGAAGATCTCGAAGACGCGGTCTGTCACCTCGCAGCTCGACTATGACATCGGCAAGGACAACGTCCACATCGGCCCCTCGGATTACGTGCCGTGGCTGAACGACCGCAAGTGGGCGTACATCCGGCTCGAGGGCCGGAGCTTCGGCGACGTGCCTCTCAATGTGGAGCTGAAGCTCGAGGTGGTCGATTCCCCCAACTCCGCAGGCATCGTGATCGACGCCGTTCGCTGCTGCAAGCTGGCGATGGACCGTGGCATCGGTGGGGCGCTCGAGGGGCCAAGCTCCTACTTCATGAAGTCGCCGCCGGTGCAGTACAGCGACACGGAGGCTCGGCGCCTCGTAGAGGAGTTCATCGATGGTGGCAAGGCCTCCGAGAACGGCCGGGCCGGCCGCACCGCCCGGAGCAAGCCGGCGGCTGCCGCTTCTAGGCGCTAGCACCGCGCCGGCGAGGGGACGTGAGACATCCGCCGGCATCGGCGGGCCGAAGCCGAGGAGGCGACGAGCAGCGGAGCGAGCGCATCGTTGATGCGTGAGCGAGCAGCACAGCAGCCGACAACGGATAGGCGCCCGAAGGGCGCCGATCGGCCGCCTAGGCCGGCGCAGGGCCACGGCCTCCCGCTGGCCGGGGCCGGCTACAAGCTGGGTGCGCGCGTCCTGCGGGCGATCCCGCCGGGTGTTCGCCATGCGGCCGCCACGCCGGGTGGGACGGCGTGGTACTGGCTCAGCCGCGCGCAGCGCCGAGCGGCTCTCGACAATTACGCCGCGGCGCTCGGACGCGAGCGGTCTGATCCTGAGGTGGCGCGTATCGCAAAGCGTGCATTCCAGAACTATGGCCGGATGCTCATGGACTTCCTTCTCATTGGAAGCCTCACTCCGGATGAGCTCATCGCCCGCGTCAGCGTCGATGGCCGCGAACACCTCGACGCTGCCCTCGCTCGCGGCCGTGGCGCCATCATGGCCGTCCCGCACATGGGCTCGTGGGATGTGGCCGGCTCATACGCAGGCGCCCTCGGCTATTCCATCAGCGCCGTGGCTGAGCGATTCCCAGGTTCCCTCAATGACGCGGTGGTCGAGACTCGCCAACGGTTCGGGCTCGACGTGATCCCGCTGGGCCGCTCTGCCGTGCGATCGATCAACCAGGCTCTGGGGTCCAACAGTGTGGTGGCGCTGCTGTGCGACCTCGAGCAGGGGCCCGGCGTCGAGGTTCGGTTCTTCGGCCGTCGTGCGATCGTCCCCGGCGGCCCCGCGGCGATTGCTGTGAAGACCGGCGCTGCGCTGATGCCGGCCTGTCAGTACGCGAGCACGCCGGGCCGCCACCACGTCCACCTCGAACCGGCTCTCGATCTGGAGCCAGGCACAACCAAAGAGGGCGTGATGCAGCGGATCGTGAATCGGTTCGAGGCATTCATCCAGGAGAGGCCAGACCAGTGGTACGCATTTCGCCCCATGTTCAAAAGCTGAGGCATGGGCGAGTGGACATGGCGCGCATTCAAGATCGTGCAGTCGATCGTCGAGAGACTCCCTCGGCCGTGGGCGTATGCGCTCGCCGTGGTAGCCGCACGGATCGCCTGGTGGTTCTCGCCCCTCGCACGCCCACGACTCGAGTACAACCTGAAGGTTGCATGCCCCGAGCTGACGGAGGCCGAGCTCAAGCGGCTCTCACGGTTGAACTTCCGCAATCACGCGAAGGCCTACGCCGACCTGATGATGCTTCCGCACACCCGTGTCGGGGAATTGCGCCCGCTGCTCCACGTGAAGGGATTGGAGTACCTCGAGCAGGCGCGGGAGATAGGCAAGGGCGTGATGGTGGTGTCGTGTCATATGGGGTCGTACGAGGTGGTGGCAGCGATCTGGTCTGCCACGCTCGCGCCGGTCACTTTTTTTGCCGAGGAGTTGGAGCCGAGGGCCCTGTACGAGTGGTACCGGGACACGCGCGCGAGGCTTGGGATCAGCGTGCTGCCCCTCGACCTGGCTGGCTTGCGCAAGGTCACCCAGGCGCTCCGCGACAACGAGATGGTGATCACTGCGATCGACCGCGACATCACCGGCACCGGCCGCACGATGCCCTTCTTCGGGAAGCCTGCCCCGATCCCGATGGGACCCGCCGCGATGGCGATTCGTATGGGGACGCCATTGTTTCCGGTGTGCGTATACCGGCTGCCGGACGACAGCTACATGGTCGAGGGCTCACCGCTCGTCGTCGCCGACCCGGCTGCCGACGAGAAGGCGGAGGAGCGCCGCATCACCCTGGAGCTGGTGCGCAACATCGAAGGCTTCATCCGCGCGCATCCGGATCAGTGGCATGTACCTCACAGGATCTGGGACGGTGGTCCCTGAGCATTTCATGAAGATCCGCAAGCACGGGGGAATCAGGATCCCCCCGCGGGACCCCCCTCTCCACGCGACGATTGGCAGGCGCCTGGAAGCAGCACGTCTGGGTGACGGCCGGAATGAATCCGGCCTGCTGGCGACGCGGAGCATTTCATGAAGGTCGGTCTGGTCTCCCCGTACGACTTCGCCTCGCCCGGCGGCGTAACAGATCATGTCCGCTACCTGTCCGGGCAGCTGAGGGAGATGGGTCACTCGACGCGCATCTTCGCCCCCTCCAGCCGCAAGCAGGTCGATTACGAGGGCTTCCACCGCATCGGCAGCCCGATCTCGATTCCCGTCAACGACTCGGTCGCGCGCATCTCTCTTAGCTTCCATCTCGCCAACCAGGTGGCGGCCATCGTCGAGCAGGGAGCGTTCGACGTGCTTCATTTCCACGAACCGCTCATGCCCGCGCTCCCGATAACGATGCTGCGCATGTCGCGGACGGCAAACGTCGGCACCTTCCACGCGTTTGCGAAATCGAACGTTGGCTACTACTACGGGCGACCGCTACTGCAGCCGTACCTTGATCGCCTCCACAGGGGCATCGCAGTGAGCGAGCCCGCGCGGGACTTCTTCAATCGCTACTTCCCCGGCTTCTCTCTGCGTGTGATCCCCAACGGCGTGGACACCACCGTATACAGGCCGGGCCTTTCGCCCATCAGGCATCTTCGCGATGACAACGTCAACATCCTGTTCGTCGGGCGCCTCGAGAAGAGGAAGGGGCTTGGCTATCTGCTGCGCGGCTACGAGTTCATGCGGCAGCGCGTCGCTAACGCAAGGCTGATCATCGTCGGCGACGGTCCGCTTCGCGGCCAGGCGGAATCGTTCATCGCGCGTCATCGGCTACCCGACGTCGTGATGGCGGGCTACGTCCCCGACACTGTCCTGCCGCGCTACTACGACAGCGCTGACATCTTCTGTGCGCCTGCGACCGGTGGCGAGAGCTTCGGCATCGTGCTGCTCGAGGCGATGGCTTGCGGGCTGCCTGTTGTGGCGACAGAGGTACCGGGATACATGTCAGTGCTCGAGCCGGGGCATGACAGCCTCACCGTGCGGCCGAAGGCGTGGGCGGAGCTCGGAGCCGCACTGGTCATCCTCGCCCGCGATGCAGAGCTGCGGGCGCGGATGGGCGCCGCGGGTTACGAGAAGGCCCAGCGCTACTCGTGGGGCGCGGTGGCGTCACAGGTTGTCGAGGTCTATGAGGAGGCGCGCCGCGCCGCTGTCGCGGGCTCGCTGGAGGAGATGCATGTTCACGACGCGGTTTGAAGCCTGGGTCAGGCGCCACGCCGAACGCCTGATGTCGGCGCTCGGCCGCCTTCCGGTGACGCCTAACCAGATCACCGTTGTCGGGACCGCACTTACTTTTCTCGCCGCCGTCTTGATAGCGGCCGGCCAGCTTTTGCCTGCCGGCATCGTGCTTGCGTTTGCCGGCACCTTCGACATCCTCGACGGCGCTCTCGCTCGCTCGACCCGCCGCAGCTATCCGTACGGCGCATTCCTCGACTCGACCCTTGACCGCTACTCGGAAGGCGCAACCTACATTGGGCTGATCGCTTACTTCGTCGCAGCCGGTGGGCCGCTGCAGCGGTGGCTCGTGCTGGCCGCCGGAGCCGCGCTCGCGGGCTCGTTCCTGGTCAGCTATGTACGGGCCCGCGCCCAGAGCCTCGGATTCACTTGCGAGACAGGGCTGTTCGCGCGGCCAGAGCGCATCGTGGTCACTGTCGTCGGGTTGGTGCTCGGCGGGTACATCCCGCTCGTGCTGTACCTGGTGGTGTTCCTACTGGCGTTCCTCACCAACCTCACGGCACTCCAGAGGATCCGTGAGGTCTGGCTGCAGGGGCGGGCGCAGCGGCTGGCCAGGGAGCGCGAGTCCAAGGCCGTCACCGGCGGCCAGCCGGTCAAACCATAGATGAGCGCGGGTGAGGGCTCCGGCCCTCCCCCGCGGGACCCCCTCCCGGGCTCGCCTGGCCACGTCAGCAGGCGTCTGGAAGTTGGACGCTGGGTGACGGCCGAGATGAACTCGGCCTGAGCGCAACGCCACTAACCTTTACGCCGTGGCCGATCCCTTCGCCGGAATCGTGGGGCACGCCCAGGCCCTCAGCCAGCTTCGAGCCCAGCTCGACGGCGACCGGCTCGCGCACGCCTATCTCTTCGTTGGCGAGTCGGGTCTGGGCAAGTCCACGACCGCGCGCGCTCTCGCCGCTGCTCTGCTCCCGGAGGCGCCGCTAGATCGCCATCCCGACTACTGGGAGGACGACCGGATCAAGCCGCTCTCAATCAATGAGATCCGCCTGCTGCCCGACAAGCCTCCCGAGTTCCACGAGCTGTCGCTGCAGGCCTTTCTCAACCTCAAGCCGGGCGTGGCGTCGCGGCGCGTGGCGCTGGTCGTGAACGTCGGCCGGCTGCGTGACCAGGACCAGGGCGTCCTGCTCAAGACG
>VBFO01000008.1 GCA_005881025.1 Chloroflexota bacterium
GAGGACGAGGATCAGCAGCAGCGGTCGCAGTACGTGAACCTCTTCTTGATGGAGGGCAAGGCCGAGCAGGTGCTCATGGCGGAGGACGGCCGGAGGCTCCGGGCCATGTACGGGGTGGGGCCGAACCCCGACGCCATCCCGCCTGCGGTCGTCGAAGGCTTCGTGAGCTCGCTGAGCCGCCCCGGCCGCCTGACCTCAGCCCTCAACTACTACCGGGCCAATCTCAAGACCGGCGGCGGCGCCTGGGAACGCCTGAGCCGGATGGGGCCGATCACCGCGCGCACCCAGCTGCTGTGGGGTGACCAGGACCCGGCTCTCGGCCGGCGGTCGGCGGAGGGCACGGCCCAGTTCGTCAAGGGGCCGTACCGGCTCGAGGTCCTGGAGGGGGCCGGTCACTGGCTCCAGTTCGAGCGTCCGGCGGAAATCGGCCGGGCCCTGCGCGAACTCGCCGCGATATAAGCTCTTATCGCTGTGATCCACGCTGAGGATCAGGAGCGCAGGTCAACGCTGCGGCGCCTTGATGACATCCTCGAAACGCTTGAGCAGATGAATCTTCACGACCGCACGGAGATCAGCGACAACCTCGCCGAGCGCCTGATCATGCTCGGCATCGAGCACCCACACAACATCGCGGTGCCGCAGCTGATCGAGAAGGTGTGGGCGATGCAGCAGCCCTACCTGATCACGATCGTGGTCGAGCGACGGCGCCGGCGTCGGCGGCGCGTCGACCCGAACGCAGCGCCCACCCCAGCCTGACCAGCTGACTCACACCGACTGGCTCGAGGCCTTTCTGCGCATCAGCGAGCGTGTGCGCGCGGTGGTGACGCCGCTGGCCGGCACCGCGGAGGGACGGCTGCAACTAGAGATGGGAGCCGGCGGCGACCGCACCATGGAGGTGGATCGCGCGGCTGAGGCGGCGGTGTTCGCCGAGCTGCAAACCCTCGCCGACCACGGCGCTCATTTCTCGGTCCTCTCCGAGGAGGCGGGCTTGCGAAGGTTCGGCGCCGACCATCCGCTGGTGGTGGTGGACCCGGTGGACGGGAGTCTCAATGCCAAGCAGGGCATCCCGCTCTTCAATGTGATGCTCGCGCTGCTCGATGGTCCGACCATCGGCGACGTCGCCGTCGGCTCGGTCGTCAACCTGAGCAACGGTGAGCGCTTCACAGCTGTCAAGGGGCACGGAGCGGAGCACGACGAGCGCAGGCTCGAGGTGATCCCCCGTCAGCACCACGATCGCATCGACCTGCTCGGCCTCGAGAGCACGCCACGCTCGCTGAAGGCTGCGTCGGGTTTGATAGAGCGTTCGGGGAAGGTTCGTATCCTGGGCTCGATGGCGCTTTCGATGGCGCACACCGCCGCGGGCGGGCTCGACGTCTTCTGCGCCCCGGTTCCGATGCGAGTCTTCGACATGGCGGCGAGCCTGCTGATCATCGCGGAGGCAGGCGGCGTCGCGACCGACACCCAGGGTCGTGGGCTTGGCTCGCTCGAGTGCACGCTGGCGACCAGGACGACGCTCCTGTGCGCGGCCGACCGCGAAACGCACGCCCTTGCGCTCAAGGCCCTGTCGCGCGACTGATGAAGATCACACCCACGAAGACGGTCTTCGTGATCATCAGCTTCGAAGGGCCCGATGTCTACAGCCAGGCGGGCGGCCTCGGCGTGCGCGTGAGGGGACTGTCGCGCACGCTGTCTCAGCTCGGTTTCTATACGCACCTCTTCTTCGTGGGTGATCCCGACCTGCCCAGCGAGGAAAGCCATGAGCACGGCCGTCTCCGCTATCACCGCTGGTGCCAGTGGATCTCGGCGCTCCATCGTGGAGGGGTGTACGACGGTGAGGAGGAGAAGCTTCGGGACTGGAACCACAGCCTGCCGCCGGCGGTCATCGAGGACCTGATCGTCCCCGCCATCTCTTCAGGAAGCAACGTCGTGGTGCTGGGCGAGGAATGGCAGACGGCCGCCACCATGAATCTCATCTCCGACTCGCTGTACTACCGCGGTCTTCGCGACAGAGTGGTGATGCTTTGGAACGCGAACAACACTTTCGGGTTTCATCGCATCAACTGGGGCGCTCTCACCTTTGCTTCGACCATCACCACGGTGAGCCGCTACATGAAGTTCAGGATGTGGGAGCAGGGCCAGAACCCGGTCGTGATCCCCAACGGCATCCCGCGCGACTCGATCCGCGACTTCGACCCCCATGCCGTCGCCGAGATCAGAGCTGCGGCGGCGGCCGACCACCTGTGCTTCAAGATCGGACGCTTCGACCCGGACAAGCGCTGGCTGATGGCCATCGCGGCCACAGCAGTGCTGAAGCGCGGCGGCAGCAGGGTCAGGCTCGTGATCCGCGGCGGCCGTGAGGCGCATGGCCTCGAGGTGCTCGCGTTCGCGAAAGCCCACGGCCTGGCATCCCTGGACGCGGAATCGCCCGACTCGCCGGCCGCCCTGGCCGGCCTCCTGCGCGAGCACCCGAATGTCGACATCCTCAACTTCACGAGCTATGTCAGCGACGAGGTGGTGGCGGCGCTCTACACGTCTGCCGACGCCGTCCTGGCCAACTCGGCCCATGAACCTTTCGGGCTTGTCGGCCTGGAGGTGATGGCGACCGGCGGCCTGGCGATCACGGGCTCCACGGGTGAGGATTACGCCGACGGCTTTCGCAACGCGCTGGTGCTGGAAACAGACGATCCTGTCGAGCTGGTCACCTTGCTTCGCATGATCAAGGACCGGCCGGCCCTGGCGGCATCGATCCGAAAACGAGGCAGGACCACCGCCAGAGACTTCGTCTGGGAGAAGGTGATCGACCAGCTGATGCTTCGAATCGAGTTCGCGGCCGCCCAGCAGACTGTGCGCCTGGCCACGGCCGGCGAGCCCGAGCCTTCGGCCTCGCCGCCACCTCGGCGCCGCACCCGCACGAGCCGAACTGTGGCGCAGCGCGTTGAATGAATACCCTTAGATAGACGCCAACCGGATTCTTGATTGGATACATGAATAGATGAAGCCTCTGCACGTCGCCTTTGTGTGGCACATGCATCAGCCCTACTACAAGGACGATCTCACCAACACCTACCTGCTGCCCTGGGTGCGGCTGCGCTGCGCCAAGGACTACTACAAGATGCCCGCCCTCATGGACGGCTATCCCAAGGTCAGGGCCACGTTCAACCTGGTCCCCTCGCTGCTCGCGCAGATCGAGGACTACGGGCGCGAGGGCTCTGTCGACCTGTTCCTGAACCTGAGCAGCCGCCACGCAGCCGAGCTGACGGCGGAAGAGCGGGACTTCGTCCTGCGCTGGATGCGGGAGTCGCCGCGCGCGCTGCGCGTGCAGCAGTCGCCTCGCTACCTCGAGCTCGCCTCGCGGCCGCTCGACGCTCAGTTCACCACCCAGGAGATCCGCGATCTGCAGGTCTGGTTCAACCTCGCCTGGTGCGATCCGGTGTGGGTGGACAACGAGCCGCGTCTCTCGGAGCTGAAGCGCAAGGACCGCGACTTCTCGGAGCAAGACAAGCTCCCCCTCTTCGAGGCGCAGCACGAGATGATGGCGAAGGTCATCCCCAAGTACCGCGAGCTGGCTGAGCGCGGCCAGGCGGAGCTGACGTTCTCCCCCTACTACCACCCCATCCTTCCGCTCCTCTGCCACGTGGACTCGGCACGCACGGCGACCCCGAACATCCGGCTGCCCGAGCGCCACTTCTCGCATCGCGAGGACGCAGAGCGTCAGATCGAGCTGGGACAGGGTCTTTTCGAGCGCATGATCGGACACCGGCCGGCGGGCATGTGGCCCTCGGAGATGGCTGTCGGTGAGGCGGTGGTGGGTCTCGCGGCCGACGCGGGCGTCCAGTGGATGATCAGTGATGAGGAGGTCCTCGCGCGCTCCATCGACGTGCGCATGTCACGCGATGGTGAGGGCAGGGTCAACGCCCCCTCGCAGCTCTACAGGCCGTTCAGGATGGAGCGAGAGGGTAAGTCGCTGGCGATGGTCTTCCGCGACTCGCTTCTGTCCAACCTCGTCGGCTTCGACTACCAGCAGATGTCAGCCGCGGACGCCGCGCGGGACATGATCGCGCGACTGAAGCGGATCCGCGAGCAGCAGAACGACCAGGACTTCCTGGCGGTGGTGGCGCTCGATGGCGAAAACGCCTGGGAGTTCTACCCGCGTGACGGTCACGACTTCCTGAACGCCCTGTATGGCGAGCTGGAGTCGAACCCGGACATCATCACGACCCCTGTCGGTGACTTCGTCCAGGAGCACCCGCCCGAGCAGCAGCTGCATCGCCTTCACACCGGAAGCTGGATCGGAGCCAGTCTCGACACCTGGATCGGGGACCCAGACCACAACACCGCCTGGGATCTGCTCGCAGAGACCCGCGCATGGCTCGCTGAGCAGTCGCGCCAGCGTCCGAAGGAATCAAGCCAGGCGGCCACCGCGTGGCGCGAGATCCTGATCACAGAGGGCAGCGACTGGTTCTGGTGGTTCAGTCGCAAGCACGACTCGGGCATGGACCAGATCTGGGACAACCAGTTCCGGCTTCACCTGCGCAACGTGTACAAGGTCATGGGCCAGCGGGCGCCGGCCCGTCTGTTCCAGCCGATCCTTCAAAAGGCGCCGACACCCGAGCGCGGCATGCCCGCGGTTCAGATCAGCCCGCGGTCCCACGACGACGCGGCCTGGACCAAGGCCGGCTACTTTCAGGTGGGCTCCGGATTCGGTGCTCTGCACAAACCCGCGGGCGTGGTGGAGCGTGTGTTCTACGGCAATGATCTGGAGAATCTCTACTTCCGGATCGACACTCAGCGGACGCCTGCCGAGCTCGAGGCTCAGAGCATCAACCTGTGGCTCTACTGCTCGGGCGCGCCCACGAACGGCGGAGACGGCGCGATCAGCCTGCCGCTGCATGCAACAGCCGCAGCGGAATTCGGCTTCGAGCCAACTCATGTCATCCGCATCGAGCCCCGCGCCGGCGGCGGGCACATCACACTGGCCAGGGTGGCGGAGCCGCAGGACAAGGCCGCCAAGGAGGCCGAGTGGGATGCGCCGGATCCGTTCTTTCTCAAGGTCCCGTTCGAGCAGCTTGGGCGGAGCGCCGGCGAGCCCATCGAGCTTGCGCTGATCGTCAGCCGCGACGGCCACGACATCGAGCAGGTGCCACCAAACGGCTCGCTCGGGCTGAGGGTCCCGGGCACTGTCGCCACGGTCGAGACCGGCCAAGCCCGGCCACTCAAGGTCCTGGTGGCTACGGCGGAGCTGGCGCCGTTCGCCAAGCTCGGCGGAATCGCCGACGTGGCCGCGTCCCTGTCGAAAGAGCTGCGCAGACTCGGTCACGACGTCCGCGCGGTGCTGCCCCGCTACCGGCAGATAGACATCGCGCGTCACGGCCTGTCGCCGGTGGTGCGTGGACTCGCTGTGCCCCTGGGCTCACAGTCGGTCGAGGCAACCATCTATGAGGGCCGCATCGGCGAGATGCCTGTCTACTTCGTCGACTGTCCGTCGCTGTATGACCGCGACGGCATGTACGGGTTCGGTGACGACGACGCGCGCTTCATCTATTTCAGCCGCGCGCTGCTCGAGATGCTCGGCCCGCTGGACTTCAAGCCTGACGTGATCCACATCCACGACTGGCATGCCGCTCTTGTGCCCAATCTGCTGGACCGCCTTTACAGCGACGGCCCTCTCGCCGATGTGGCCACGACCCTCACGATCCACAACCTCTCCGCGCAGGGGCAATACGGTTTCGGTGCGCTCACTCTGGCCGGCCTGGAGCGGTGGGGCCTGATGCGGGTCGGCATCCCGCGGCTGGATGACGTGGTCAACCTCCTTGGGCGCGGCATTCATTTCTCTGACGTTGTCAACACCGTCAGCGAGCGGTATGCGACCGAGATCCAGCAACCTGAGTTCGGCGAGGGCCTCGACGAGGTGGTCCGCGCCGACGCCCACAAGCTGTACGGAATCGTCAACGGCATCGACTACGAGCAGTTCGACCCTGAGCGCGACCCGAACATCCCCCATCACTATTCGGTCACGGCTCCTGAGGCCAAGGCACTGTGCCGCTCCGAGCTGCGAACTGAGCTGGGCCTGGAGCCGGCGGACAAACCTCTGTGCGCGATGGTCTCGAGGTTTTACGACGTCAAGGGCCTCGATCTCGTCGAGCAGGCTCTGCCCGCGATCCTTCAGCTCGGGCTTCAGCTGGTGGTCATCGGCACCGGTGACCGGCGCTACGAGGACATGTTCCGGCGCTATGCCGCAGAGAAGCCGGGCATGGTGGCGGCGGTGATCGGTTTTGACGCTGCACAGGCGCAGCGGATATACGCCGGGGCCGACATGCTGTGGATGCCGTCGCGATTCGAGCCGTGTGGCCTCGCGCAGCTCATCGCGCTGCGCTACGGCACTGTCCCCGTGGTGCGCGCCACCGGCGGCCTTGCCGACACGATCAAGGACTACGACCCGATCGCCGGTGTCGGGAACGGGTTCACCTTCGAGCTGTACGACCCCTGGCACTTCTTCGCGGCGGTCGTACGGGCATGGGAGACGTACCGCCATCACTCGTTGTGGTCATGGCTGATCCGGCGCGGCATGACCGAGGACGTCTCCTGGTCACGCTCGGCGCAGAAATACCTGCAGCTCTACCGCTCGGCGATCGGCAACCACCGCGAGCGTCGCGGCATGGCGGCGCTGCAGGAGCCGGTGCCCTGAGCGCTTAGGGCTCCACGGGGGGAGGCTTGCCTCCCCCGTGACCTTTATTTATCCTCCCCAATCGGGGAGGAGCCGCAGCTGCTCCACGCGCCGCGCTCCGGCCGCGTACGCGCTGTCGAAGTAGTCCAGCACCATGCGCCGTGCCGCGAAGCCGGTCACCACGTACCGGATCGAGGTTCGCATCATCTGGATCCACCGCTGTGGGAGGCCCGCAGCGTCGCGCTCATAGAACGCGGGCACCACCTCACGCTCGAGCAGGCGGTACAGGCCTTCCGCCTCGGCAAGATCGTCGGTGGCCGGGCGGTCGATGGTCGCTCCGGAAGGAATGGCCCAACCAAGGTCAGGCCTGTAGCCCTCGTCCCACCATCCGTCAAGGATGCTCACGTTCAGAATGCCGTTCGCCGCGGCCTTCATTCCGCTCGTGCCGCTGGCCTCGAGGAATCGCCGCGGATTGTTGAGCCACACGTCGGCGCCCTGCACGAGCGCTGAAGCCAGCTCGATGTCGTAGTCCTTGAGGAACACCACGCGAGCCTCCTCTCGCGCGAGCCCGACGACACCGGCGAGGATGTCCTTGCCGGGCTGGTCGGCGGGATGCGACTTGCCCGCGAACAGGAGCTGAACAGGGCGCTTGGTGTTCTGCAGCAGCTTGGTCAGTCGCGCTCGGTCGCGCAAGAGCAGATCGGCGCGCTTGTACGGCGCGAAACGGCGTCCGAACCCGATGGTCAGCGCATTCAGGTCGAGGTCTTCAGTGTGTTCGCCGCGGACCTTCACCACCTCGAGCAGCCTGCGCTTCAGCGCAGTGTGCAGCGCCCAAAGCTCAGCCGCGGGGATCTCGAAAACCGCCTGCCACCGGCCGTCCTTTCCGTCGAGGTCCCACCAGTCCGGGCCGACAAAGCGCGTGAGCAGCGCGGCGACCTCCGGCGCGACCCACGTGGGCATGTGGACGCCGTTGGTCACGGAGCCGATGGGCACCTGGGTCTCGCTGAGTCCGCGCCAGGCGTCTTTCCACAACCGCCGCGAGACCGCGCCGTGCAGGCGGCTCACGCCCACTGACTGGTCGGCGAGCCGCAGCGCCGCGTAAGTCGTGCACAGCTTCTCGCGCGGGTCGCCAGGGCGTTGACGTCCGAGGTCCATGAAGCGGTCGAACGAGATCCCAACGGAGGATAGATATGGACCAAGCAGATCCCACACGAGCCCCGGCTCGAAGTAATCGCTGCCGGCCGCGATCGGAGTGTGTGTCGTGAAGACGATGCCCGCCCGCGCGACGAGCCTTGCCTCCTCAAGCGTCATCTGGCGCGACGCGCGAAGCTCTCGAATCCTCTCGATGCCGCAGAGAAAGCTGTGTCCCTCGTTGAGGTGGAAGACGTTGGCGCCGAGGCCTAAGGCGCGGAGCGCGCGCACGCCCCCGATGCCGAGCACGATCTCCTGGCGGAGGCGGCGGTCCGGCTCGGGGACGTACAGGCGATCGGTGATCGTGCGCAGCTCTGGCGGATTGGTGGGGAGGTCGGTGTCGAGCAGATACAGGGGCACGCGCCCCACCTGCGTCTTCCAGACCGCGATGCGCACCGTCTGGTTTCCGATAGGAGCTTCGACCTCGACGCCATCGACCTTCTTGACCGGAAGCTCATCGCCGCGGTTCTCTCCGTAGACCTCCACCTGCCTGCCACCGGCATCGATCTCCTGGCGCCCGAAACCCTGCTTGTAGAAAAGGCTTACCGCCACCAACGGGAGTCCGAGATCGCTGGTCGCCTTGAGGTGGTCGCCCGCGAGCACCCCCAGTCCTCCTGAGTAGATGGGGAGGCACTCCGCGAGCCCGAACTCGAGCGAGAAGTAAGCGATGACCAGCGGAGCGTGCGCGTCGAGGAACGGAGGATTGCGGTCGTAGTACTGCCGCTGGGCGGCGCGGGCATCGTCGAGCGCACGTTTGACCTCTTCGCGCTTGCAAGCTTCGGCCAGGCCTTCCTCTCCCAGTTGCTTCAGGAGCAACACGGGGTTCTGGTGCGTCTGCTCCCACTTCTCGGGGTCGAGAATCCGGAACAGAGCCTGGATTCTTGGCTGCCATGTCCAGAGCAGGTCGAAAGCAAGTTTGTTGAGTTCTTCCACAGCCGGAATACGATGGTAAATGAGGGGAAGGCAACGACTTGAAAGCTGTCGTCATGGCCGGCGGCGAAGGATCGCGTCTCCGACCGCTCACGAGCCGCCAACCCAAACCGCTGGTGCCGGTCGCCGGCCGGCCGATCATGGAGCACATCCTTCTGCACCTTCGGCGCCATCAGCTGAAGGACGTCGTGGCCACCGTGCAGTACCTCGGCGCGTCGATCCGCAACTATTTCGGCGACGGCTCGGAGCAGGGCGTGTCGCTCACTTACTCGGTCGAGGACTCACCCCTCGGGACCGCGGGCTCGGTCATGCTCGCGCGCCAGGCTCTCAATGACACGTTCGTCGTCATCTCAGGCGACGCGCTCACCGACATCGACCTCGCGGCCGCGATCCGATTCCATCGCGAGCGGCGCTCCCTGGCCACCATCGTCCTGAAGCCCGTGCCGAATCCGCTCGAGTACGGGGTCGTCGTCGTCGACGAAGGCGGCGCCGTGCAGCGGTTCATCGAAAAGCCCAGTTGGGGCGAGGTCATCTCCGACCTCGCGAACACCGGTATCTACATCCTCGATCCGTCTGTGTTCGAGTTCTTTCGCGCCGGCGAGGTCAGCGACTGGTCGGGTGACGTGTTCCCGAAGCTTTTGAAGGAAGGCGAGCGCGTCTTCGGCTGGGTCGCCTCAGGCTACTGGGAGGACGTAGGCAGCCACTCCGCGTACAGCAAGGCGAACTTCGACTGCCTCGAAGGCAAGGTCAAGGTGCAGATCCCTGCGAAGCGCATCGGAGAGGGGATCTGGATCCATGAAGAGGCGGAGGTGGCGGAGAGCGCGCGCATCGATGGGCCCGCGCTGATCTGTGCGGGGGCCAAGGTGCGGGCCGGCGCGTGGATCAATGGACCCTGCGTGGTGGGCGGATTCACGACCATCGACACCGGCGCCAAGGTGTCGAACTCGATCATGTGGGACCACTCCTACATCGGCGAGAACAGCCGGCTGCGCGGTGCTGTCGTCTGTCGATCGGTCACTGTCAAGAACGGATGCTTGCTCGAGGAGGGCAGCGTCATCGGCAGCGATGTGGTCTTGGGCACCAGCGCGACGGTCAACGCCAACGTCCGCATCTGGCCCAACAAAGAGGTGGAGCCGGGCGCGGTCGTGCGCGAATCGATCATCTGGGCCGGCTCCTGGAAACGGGGGCTGTTCACCTCGTATGGATTGACGGGATTGACGAACGTCGAGTTCACACCAGAGTTCGCGGCGCGCTTAGGCGCTGCGATCGGGGCGCTGAACGCCAAGGGTGCCGAGATAGCGATCTCTCGCGACAACACCCGCTCGGCGCGAATGATCAGCCGGGCGATGATCTCGGGGATGATCTCGTCGGGAGCGAACGTCACCGACCTCTCAGCGATGCCGGCGCCGGTCGCCCGCTATTGGGCCAGGCACAATCGGATCTCATCGGTGCATGTACAGACGTCGCCGGTCGATCCGCGCTCGGCGGACATCCGCATCTTCGACCAGCAGGGCCTCGACCTCGACAAGCGCAGCGAGCGCAAGCTCGAGAGCCTTTTCTTCCGGGAGGACATCAGACGGGTGTCGCACTACGAGATGGGCCGGATCGTGCGTCGCGAGGACCAGACGGACGGCTACGTGGCCGAGATGCTGAGCCGGATCGACCTCGAGGCGGTGCGGCCTGCGGCGTTCAAAGTCGTCATCGACTACAGCAACGGAGCCGCGGGACAGCTGCTGCCGCGGGTGCTGCAGGAGATGAACTGCGACGTGATCCCGCTGAACGCCTCCCTGGCGGAGATCGTCGCGGAGGAGGCCGACGAGGCTTTCCGCCAGCACCTGCAGGAGATAGGGGTGATCGTCTCAGCCGTAGGCGCAAAGCTCGGGGTGTTCATCGACCGGCCAGGTGAGCGCTGCTTCCTCATCGACGAGGCAGGCAACGTGATGAGCCACGACGAGGCCTTTGCGGTGCTCGCTCAGCTCGCGCTGGCGGGTCGCTCAGGAATCCTCTTCGGTCCGGCGACCACGTCGCTGGCTTTTTCGATGATCGCGGAGGAGCTGGGCAGTCGCTTCGTGCCGACGAAGATCACGCCCGGAGCCGTGCTCCGCGCGGCGATGCATGCCGAGACGGTGATGGCATCAGATGGGGGCGGCGGCTACTGCTGGCCGGACTTCGCGGTCTCGTTCGACGCCATCTTCACCACGGTGCGAGTGCTCGAACTGCTTGCGACCACCCGCACGAGTCTGGCGACCTTGCGCTCGCGCATCCCGGTGGTCTCTCATGAGGCCGCGGTGGAATTCTGTCCGTGGGATGTGAAAGGGCGCGTGATGAGGGCGATGATGGAGCGTCACCTCCGCGATCGGGTCGACCTGACCGACGGTGTGAAGGTGTTCTTCGATGGGGGATGGGTGCTCGTCGTGCCAGACGCGGACAAGCCCGAGTACCACGTCATCGCGTCGACGCTGGATCCGGTGCGAAGCCGGGCCCTGGTCGACGAGTACTCGCGGCTGGTTCGGTCCGTCGTGTCGGAGATGGCACCCCAAGCGGAGGCCGTGGTCGAGACCTAAAATTCATCTCTTCGCGACCGTCCATGGCGCGGGCGTAGCTCACCCTGGTAGAGCGCAACCTTCCCAAGGTTGAGGTAGGGAGTTCGAGGCTCCTCGCCCGCTCCAACTCTCCGCTCGATTTAGTGGACTCTTCTAAGCGCGCCTGGTCCGCCGCTGCTCCCCGGCCAGGCACGCATCCAGCGCCGCCGCCAGCTCGTCGGGCCGGCTGATCATCGGCATATGCCCGCCGGGTAGCTCGATCGCCTTCGTGTCCAACCGCTCGCGCGCGGCCTTGCGGGCCCACGCTGCGCCCACCAACGCGTCGTCGAGGCACAGGATGTAGGAGCTCGGCACGTTCGGCCAGGACTTCAAGGGACAGACCTCCGCGTGGGGAGTTGACGACTGGCGCCTTAGGCGGAGGGCCGACTCCTGCGCGAGATCGTCGCGCACGTCAGTGAACAGGGCCGGAATCGCGCGCTCCGCCGGCCATGTCGAAAGTCCGGTCTTCTTGTCCTCGATCGGCCAGTGCGACTCGGGTGACGGTGGGAACATCCCTTCCTCGGTCGCGTACTGGTCCCTGAAGGCTTGGCCAGGCTTGGGGATGAATGCCGCCAGGAACACCATCCGCTCTACCGGGCGCGCGGCCGCGACAAGCGGAATGGTCAGACCTCCCAGAGAGTGGCCCACCAACACGACAGGTTCAGGGTGCTTGGCCAGGGAGTCGATGACAGTCTTCGCGTAGCGGACGCAGCCGGCTGAGGGCTGGTCGCAGGGCAGGTCCATCGCGACCACAACATGTCCCCGGCCTTCCAACCGCGGGCGCACCTGCTCCCAGCACCAGGCGCCGCAGAAAGCGCCATGAACGAGTGCGAAAGTGGCCATGTCGAATTCCTCCGCTGGTGTGGGGAAGCCAGATGAGGATATGTCAGCCGCCATGTCGCCGCCGCCGGGAGCTCAGTCCGGGTCGAATACCACCCGGTTCCGTCCCGCCGTCTTCGCGGCGTAGAGGTGCCGATCCGCCTGGCCGAGCAGCGCCGCCTGCGTCATGCGCCCCGGCCGCAGTCGAGTGGCCCCGATGCTGATCGTGACCGCGAGCGCGGGCGCGACCTTGCTCCAGGGATAGTCCTCGACACGCTTGCGCAACGCCTCGTACTGATCCAGCGCATTCTCAGCAGTCAGCACCACGAGGAACTCCTCGCCGCCCATCCGCGCGGTCAGCCCCGATTTCGCGACCGCATCCGTGAGGAGTCCCGCCAGCCGGCTCAGTACCAGGTCGCCCACCGCGTGCGAGTGACCGTCGTTGACCCGCTTGAAATGGTCGACGTCCACGAGCGCGACGGCGAGGGGCTTGTTCTCGTTGATCGACTGAGTGACCCAGATCGGCAGCTCGTTGTCGACGTAGCGCCGGTTGCGCAACCCGGTAAGCGCATCGCGGAGTGCGAGCTCGCGAAATCGCTCGCCCTCGTACCGCGCCTCTTCGGTCTCGAACACGGCCTGCAGCGTCCGCGAGTTGGCCTCCCGCGCAGCCGCGCGTAGCGTCACGTCGGCATCGTGAAACGCAATGTGCTGCTGATACGCCTTCTCGAAGTCGCCCCGGGCCGCGTAGAGCTTCGCCTGCTCCTCCATCGCCTCCAGCCGGTTGAGCCCGAGCCCACGGTCCTCGCACAGCCGCAGGCAGCGCCCGAGTGTCTCCTGGGCCTGATCGACGAGCCCTTGCATTCGCTGCGCCTCAGCGGCCGTCCTGAGCGCTTCGGCGAGTCCCTCGCTCTCGCGGAAATCCAGATGCTCGTCGTCGAGGATCGGACGCAGCGTCCGCTCGGCGTCGGCGTGCCGGCCCAGAAGCAGCTGCGCGTGAGCGATCGTGTCCAGACACGCGGCGTCAAGCTCGATACCGTGGCCGTGCGCGAACGCCAGCATCCGATCCGCGATCTCGAGCGACCTGTTGGCGTCACCTGCATCGTCTTCCAGCCACGCGAGGTTGTTGAGGATCTTCAAGCGGAGCGGTGCATCTTCAGCGCCTTCGGCGAGCCGAAGTGCGCTCTGGTACCGCGTACGAGCCTCCTCCAGAGCACCGGTTCGCTGAAGCGCCATCCCGAGTCCGAAGAGATGCTCCGCGCGCAGCCTGTCAGACGCGCCGTCATCGAGCAGCTCGACAGAACGCAGTGCGTGCTGCCACGCACTTGGGTGATCACCAATGGAGTCGAAGAACATGGACAGCAGGCGGTGGCTGCGCGCCAGCAGCTGCTGATGCTTTTGCTCCGCCGCCCATTCGTTGATCTCGCGGATGAGCTGGCCGCTGGCCGTGTGCTTGCCGATCCGGCCGAGCACGTCGGCCTGGATCAGCTGGGCCCGGCGCTCGAGGCCATCGAGCCCCAGCTCGCGTGCCTTTCGCTCCAGCGCCACGGCTGGTCCGAAGGCTGCCTTTGCATCTGAGAAGGGGACCAGCTCCAGCTCGTCGAGCTCAGTCGAGAGCTCTTCGGCCAGGCCGCCGTGGCGAGACGCGGCCTCGGTGGCTGAAAGCGAGCCGAGGGCCACGCTCTCGGCTGCCTCGCCCGAGGTGACTTGGCGCGATTTGGTCGTCATTCGTCTTGACCAAAAACTCGCCAGAGGGGCGGGCTTTGGCGGCGACTCTAACACACGCTCGTCGGCCCGGACCCTGCTTGAGAAATCTCTCAGTCAGGCAGGCGGAGGGGCAGTGCAAGCCAGGCCATCAGACCGGCTCCGGCGATGCCTGGAACGAACGCCAGGACGGCCAGACCGGTGGCGTCCCAGAGCGCGCCGGCCACCAATGGCAGCACGAACGCCATCGCATATTGGAGGGTGAAGATGGCGGCGCTCATCCGGTGGACATCACCCGGCGCCGCCAACCGTGGCGGCAGCGTAAGCACCACGACGAAGGCCAGGGCGGTCGAAAACCCCAGCAGGAGGGCCCACACGACCACGCCGACGCCGGGCGTGAACACAAGCCCGAGCTGAGAGATCGCCATCAGGGCGCCCGAGCCGATAAAGCCGGCGCGCCCGGTCAGCAAGCGGTCCCACACCGCAACCGCCGGTGCGGTCAGAAGCTGGGCGCCGTTGAGCACCGCGAGGGTTGGGGAGATCAGCTCGTGGCGGCCGCTCTGGTCCAGAAAGTCAGGAATGTAGGCGTTCGCGCCGAAGTACACCGCCGACGCCATGCCCATCACCGCACCGATGCGCAGAGCCTGTCCTTCCAGCCACGAGGGCCACCATCTGGCCGGGACTGATCCGGGCGTCCTGCCAGAGGGCGCGAGCACCGCCATCGCGATCGCCGTCGCCGCCACCAGCAGCGACCAGGAGGCTAGAGCCCACCGCCAGTCGCCGTGCACGGCCGGCAGCACTCCGAATGGGGTCGTGAACACATTGGGAACGGTCTCCCCGATGAGGATTCCGTTGCTGAACACAGCCGTCGCCACCGCGATCCGGCGCGGAAACCATTCCCGGACCAGCGCGGGGAACGCAGGCTGGCTGACCGCCACGCCCGCGCCCATCAGGAAGGAGGACGCGAAGAGCACTGTCGGGCTCGAGCCCGCGCCTCGCAGCGCGCTGAAGACAGCCACCGCTCCCAGCCCGATCGCAAGCGCGCTGCGGATGCCGAGCTTGGCGATCAAGAGGGAGCCGGGCACGGCTGCAGCCGCGAGGAGCAGCACCGGCAACGAGACGAGCGCACCCACTGCCTTCTCGTCGAGGTGGAGGTCGCGGTGGATGAGCGGGATCAGCGGTGGCACGGCGAGCATGGTCAGGCGCAGATCGATCCCGCCCAGCCAGAGGAGCAGAAGGTGGATCACGTCGGCCCGTGTCAGCCTCATGGGAGCAACCGCCTCAGGGGCGCATACTTGGGCGCATGCCGAAGCTCCTCATCGTTGCGTCCACAGGTCCGCAGGATCCGACGCGTGCGAGCATCCCGTTTCACATCGCCGCCAACGGAGCCGCGCCGGGCGGAGTCGAGTCCGGCATCGCGTTCGCAGGTGATGCTGCCGAGCTCGTCAAGGCAGACGTCGCCGCGAATGTGCGCGGAGTGGGGATTCCTCCGCTTCAGGACCTCATCCAGAAGTGCGTGACCCAGGGCGTGAGCTTCTACGTTTGAAAAGGATGCGCAGAGGCCCGTGGGGTCTCGGCTGAGATGCTCGGACCAAACGCCACCTTCATCACACCGCCCGACCTCGTGCGGCTGACCATGGAGGCCGAGCGCGTCCTGAGCTTCTGAGCGGAGTCAAGCGCGCGTGGCGCTGATGGCCGCGAGCGCGCTTGGATTCTCGAGCGAGGAGAGATCCCCAGGATCCGCGCCGGTATAGACCGAACGGACGACGCGGCGGAGGATCTTTGCGTTGCGTGTGCGCGGGAGGTCGGTGACGAAATGCACCGACTTCGGGCGGAGCGGCTTGCCGAGGGCGCCTGCCACGAGCTCGGCCAGCTCCGCGGCGAGCTGGTTGCCGCCCGCATGCCCAGGACGCAACACCACGAAGCAGACGAGCGCCTCTCCTTTTAGCTCGTCAGGCACGCCGATGGCCGCGGACTCGGCAACTGCGGGGTGGGAGACGAGAACCGACTCCACCTCCGCGGGCCCGAGTCGCTTGCCCGCGACCTTGATCGTGTCGTCTGAGCGCCCCAGCACGTACCAGAGGCCGTCGGCCGGGTCGGCGTACGCCCAGTCGCCATGGACCCAGACGTCGTCGAAGCGACTCCAGTAGGTCTCGACGTAGCGTTCGCGGTCGCCCCAGAAACCCCGGGTCATGCCCGGCCAGGGGTTGCGGATGACCAGCTCGCCGACCTCTCCTCGGACCGAGCGTCCCTCCGCGTCGACCACGTCGGCGGCCATGCCGGGCAGGGGGCCGGCGAACGAGCATGGCCGCAGGTGTGTGATCACGTTGCCGCACAGGATCCCGCCGGAAATCTCAGTGCCGCCCGTGTAGTTGATGATCGGGATCCGACCCCCGCCGACCTGGCGGAAGAACCAGTTGAACGGCTCCGGGTTCCAGGGCTCACCGGTGCCGCCGAGGACGCGAAGGCTCGAAAGGTCGTGCTTCGCGGGCGGCTCGTCGCCGTGGGTCATCAGCCCGCGGACCAGCGTGGGCGACACGCCGAGGACCGTGACACCGTGGTCCGCGACCATCCGCCACAGGCGGTCCGGCCCGGGATAATCCGGCGTCCCCTCGTACAGGACCATCGTCGCGCCGAGCGCGAGTGATCCGAAGATGAGCCATGGTCCCATCATCCAGCCGAGGTCTGTGAACCAGAAGATGGTGTCCTCGGCGCCGACGTCGAAGCCGTGCGCCATGTCCTGCGCAGTCTTCACAGGAAAACCGCCGTGCACGTGCAGTGTTCCTTTCGGCTTGCCCGTGGTGCCCGACGTGTAGATGATCATCAGCGGGTCCTCAGGGTCGAGCTCGTGGGTGGGCGCATGGTTGGGCTCGTCCTCAAGCAGGACCTCCCAAACCTGGTCGCGACCGTGCGTCCACGGGACCTCACGCACGACGCGTCGATGCATGATCACCTTGCTGACGGTCGGGCACGACACCAGCGCCTTGTCCGCTGTCTCTTTCATCGGCACGACGTTGCCACGCCGGTAAAAACCATCGGCGCAGATCAAGACTTTCGCCTGGCCGTCCCTGAGACGGGTTGCGATCGCCTCCGGCCCGTAGCCTGAGAAAAGGGGAATTATCACGGCGCCGATCTTCGCGACCGCGAAGACGGAGATGGCGACCTCGGGGCACATCGGCATGAAAATCCCGACACGGTCGCCGGGCCGGATCCCCATCCGCCGCAGCGCCCCCGCCAGCCTGCACACGTCGCGGTCTAGCTCGCCATACGTGAGCTTGCGCACCTCGCCCGGCTCACCTTCCCAGATGAGCGCCGTCTTGTCGTGGAACTCGCGGTCCCGGTGTCGGTCCAGGCAGCTCTGCACGATGTTCATGCGCCCGCCGATCCACCACGTCGCCCATGGCTTGCCTTTGGAGAGATCCACGACCTTGTCGTAGTGGCGGAAGAACGCGATGTCGATGTCCTTGATCGCGGCATCCCAGAACCACTCGATGTCGGCGTCGGCCCGATGCAGCAGCTCCTCGAAGGTGGCGATGTCGTGTCGCTCCATGAAGCGCTTGAGCCGGCTCTTCGCGATCACGTCGGCGCTCGGCTCCCAGATCACATCGCCGATGACGACCGGCTGCATTGTCTCTGGATTCTAGTTAGTGCCTACATCCCTACACTCGGACCGTGATGGAGCCGCTGCCTCCGGATTTCGCTCGGAGGATCATGGAGGTCCTCGCGCCCGGAGAGGAGGGCGCGGCGGCAGACGTCATCGAGGCCGCGATCAATCTGGACGATGCGCGCCTCGGCAGCTTTCTCGCGCTGCTTGCAGAGCGAGTGCGCTCCTCATCGAAGCGGATTACCGGCGCGGAGCTGCGGGCGCTCCTGCGCGAGTCGACAAAGCACGGGCGCCCAGCCGGTACCTGATCGCCATCGCCTCCTGCTGCAGGTCCCAGTAGTTCGACCACGCGATTCGCGCCACCGCCACCGCAATCTCAGGCCGGACGCGCGCCCGGGCTGCACGCACCGCGTGCTGCTGTGCATAGCACCATCGGTCCAAGGCGCGCTCGACGGTCGACTCCACCAGCTCGAGCCAATCGTCATCTGCGACAGAGTTGGGAGGCGGCAGAGTCAGCAGCTTCCACAGCTTGCCGTTGTGCAAGCGCGCCATCACCGGCTGTCCGCCGGGCCGGCCGTGATGCCGGTTGGGCCGCGGGTGATTGGGATTGGCCGCCATGAGGCGCTGCTGGACCGCGAACACCAGGTCGTGCGCGGCATGCAGCGTTGACGGCGCCACCGGCGGATTGGTCCGACCGAGCCGTCGTTGCAGCGCGTCGATCGCGCCCTGCAAGGAGGGAGGGACCTCGCTCTCGTCGGCCAGGCGGAGCATCTCTACCGCGTCGAGCAGATGGTCGGATTCGGCCATGAGGTCCCGACGTCGGGACTCCGCGTCTTCGACCTCGTCAACCTGTACGAGGGCTGCGGCGGTCATGGCAGGCACGATAGCCACGTCTGGAACGTTGTCAAGCCACTATTTACAGGCTTCCCCGCATCGTTTCTTAACAACCTGGGTTGGATTGCGCGCCGCACACATCTAGCTTTCGCGTCGATGAGGAGGTGGATAGTCGCGTCGATCGCGCTCGCGCTCGGCGGAGCGGTCAGCGCCGCGCTGATCGTCTTTACCAGTCCGGATCGGGACCGCGTCGAGGTGTACGCCGTGGCTCGGGAGGTGGCGTCGGGCTCCGAGCTGACGCACGACTCGCTACGCCTGCAATCAGTTTTGATGCCGGAGGGCCTCGACACACTTTTCACGAGGTCTGATGGATCGCAGCTCCAGGGCCGACACGCCTCACACGAATTGACCGCCGGCCAGCTTCTTCAGCGCACCGACCTGCTGGCTCCAGGCGGGGTCGCCGATGAGCGACTCGTGTTCCTGCCGATCAAGGACGCGCCACCTGCGGGGCCCGGCTCAAAGCTGGATCTGCTGCTCATCGCAGGCACCGCGGATCACCCGGCGGTGGTTCCTTTCGCGCTCGGGGTCGAGGTACGGGCGGTCGCCACGGGCGGCTTCGTCGTCGCGGTGCAGTCGAGGCAGGCATCGGCTTTTGTCTACGCGGCCGAGGCCATGCGGCTGGTCGCAGTGGTCGCGGCGCCGAACGCGCCCAAGGGGGACGAGGCACCAATCGGCGCCCCGGATCAGGCCATGGCTGTGGCAGCTCAGCCGTGAGGACACGCGCATGGCGCTGATGGTCCATGACCTGGCCGCGGTGCAGGCTCGTGTGCTGTCCAGGGTCGAGACGAGGCTTGCCGAACAGCTCGCGTTGCGAGAGCGAACTCGTCTTCGCGTCGAAGACCAGCAGTGGGTTTACGAGCTGGTCGGTCAGGCGGTGGGGGAGGAGCAGCTGTCGAACCCCGCCGCCGCCCACGACGATTGGGAGCTCATGTGGCGGAGTGTCTTCGCCGCCGTCACGCCTCTGGGTCCGCTGGCCGAACACCTCGCGGATCCCGACGTCGAGGAGGTGCGGATCAACGGCACCGAGTCGTGCTTCGTCTTCCGTGACGGGCGTCGCATCGCAGTGCCTCCGCCGTTCGCAGATGAGGCGGGCCTGGTCGAGCTGGTGCACTGGTACACCGACGGAGCGGCGGGGGCGCGCCTCGACCGCGCCAGCCCGATGGTGACCATGACCCTGCCCGAGGGCAGCCGGCTCCACGCTGCCCTCTCTCCGCCGGCGCGCCCGATGACCGTCACGATCCGCAGGCATCCACCGGCACGCTTCCCTGACCTGAACGCGCTCGAAAGGTCAGGATTCCTGCCGGCAGCGTTGATTCCTCTTCTCCAGGCGGCTGTCGCAGGACGTCTCAACCTTCTGGTGGCGGGCGGCGCCGGCGCCGGTAAGACCACGTTCATGCGGGTGCTGTCGCGTCTGTTTGGCAAGGACGAGCGCATCGTCACCATCGAGGATCAGGCCGAGCTGCATCTGTGGCGCGAGCTTCCGGACTGCGTTTCGCTGGAAGGCAGGCCGGCGAACATCGAAGGCAAGGGCGCGATCACCATCCAGATGCTCGTCCACGAGGCGCTGAGGATGTCGCCCGACCGGATTGTCATCGGCGAGGTCCGCGGCGGCGAAGCGCTGGACCTGCTGGACGCGATGAACACGGGACATCCAGGTTCGATCTGCACCCTGCATGCGGACAGCCCTCGCGAAACGTTGCCCCGCCTGGTCCGGCTGGCCATGCGCAACCCGCAGGCGCCGCGGGCAGAGGTCGTGCGGGCCGAGGTGGTCAGCACGGTGGACCTCATCCTCTTCGTCGGCTTCGCGCGAGTCGGCGCCGATTGCAGGCGTTCTCGGAGGCTGCTGTCGATCGGCTGCATCGCCGGGGCCGACGGGGACCGGCCTGTGGTCAACGAGCTCATCGGACTTGGCGGTGACGGGTGCTGGCATCGGGCAGGCTCGTTGACGGCGATGAGTGACCGCGCGCGCAGCAGGCTCGGCCAGGTCGCAGATGTCGAACGGCTGCTGGACGGATTCGATGCTTGAGCTCGCAGCCGCCCTGTGCGCGGGGGCCGCGGTCTCGGTCGCGGCGGTGACGGTGGCCGTGCCGGTTCCGCTGATCGAGATGCCGGCCAGGTCGCACCTGAGGACTGTTATGTCCAGCCTGGTTGCGCACGAGGCTGAGCTGGCCTCGTCATCGGGCTGGTCGTGGCTCCAGCTTTCACGGCTCCTGCTCATCGCGCTTGCAGCCGCAGCACTGGCCGCGTCCGCAGCGTGGATGTTCACCGGGCTTCCCGTGCTCGGGATCCCCTCCGCCGCCGGTGCGGTGACACTGGTTCGGTTCGTCGCCGGTGCTCGGAGCAGGACCCGCCGCCGCGAGCGACAAGACTCGGTGCTCGAAGCGGTGCGCATGCTCCGCCAGGTGCTCGAGGCCGGCGCGGGTGGCCTCCAGCAGGCGATCACAGCCCTCGCCGAAAGGGGTCCGCTACCACTTCGCAGCGAGTTCCGGCTGATCGCGGCCACGTCAGTGGGCCGCCGGCAGGCATGGCGCGCGGCGCGCGAGCGAGTGGGCGAGCCGCTCTTCGACATGCTGGCGGCCGCGGTCCTCATCCAGGGCCCGGGCGGCGGCGAGCTTGGGCCGCTCTTCGCGGACCTGGAATCCACAGTGTCGGGGGCCCAGGAGGTGGAGCGCGAGGCGGAGGCCCTCCAGGTGCAGGCGCGCTCCGCCGCAGCGATCATCGTCTGCCTGCCGATCGGCTTCCTGTTTGTGCTGACCGCGCTCCGCTCGTCCTACCTCGACGCGTTCCACAGTGCCGGCGGGCAGGCCTTTCTGCTGGCGATGCTGGTGGTCATGGCCGCCGGCTACGTCTGGATGCGTCGCCTACTCCGCCTCGAGGGTCTGCAGCGGGTGAGACTCACAGATGCTTGAGCCGCTTTCGGTCGCCGCGGCCATCGCCGGCGGCGGCCTGTGCACCTGCTCTGTGCTGTTCGCGATGCGGGTGGTGCGAATCGAGCCGGCCACCTGGCTTCCGGTCAGCGGCTGGTGGCAGCGCCTCCAGAATTTCGAGCGCCTTCGCGATCACCTGGCGCTGCAGATCGAGCGGGCTGGGTGGCGCGAAAGCCCCGAACGGGTCGCGGTGCTCTCCGCCGTCCTTTCCGTTGGGCTGTGCGCGCTCGGACTGAGCGCCAGCATCTTCGTCCAGGAGGTGAACGCCGCAGTGTTCGCGCTGGCCGGCGCGACGGCAGGTGCTGGGGCGGTCGGCCTGGCGCTGAGGTCGGCCATCAACAGTCGCCGGCGCCGCATGTCCCGCGAGCTCGCGCCGCTGCTCGAGCTCTTCCTGCTCGAGCTCGGTGGAGGAGGAAGTCCGCTGTCCGCGTTGGGCTCGGTCTCGATGCAGGTCGACGGAGAGCTGGCGGTCGAGCTGCGCCGGCTGCTCATCACCTCCCAGGTCGCGGGTTCAGTCACTTTCGAGCCGCGCCTGCGCGAGTACGCCGAACGTATAGATCTCCCGGCCCTCAGCAGCCTCGCGACCATCTTGACGGCGAGTCGCGAATACGGCACAGCGGTCAGCCAGGGCGTGAGAGCGCTGGCGGCTGACCTACGCCGGGCTCAGCGCCGTGAGCTGATCGCGCACAGCCGGCGCGCACTCAACCACGTCCTCTTCCCGGCAGCGCTCGGTGTGCTGCTCCCCTTTCTCGCGATCCTTCTGTTTCCAGCGGTCAGCTCATTGCAGCGGAACCTGCCGTGAGGCGTGCGCAGGGCGCCACCGCTCTGGTCGAGTTCGCACTCGCATGGCCGGTCGCCCTGCTGATAGTGCTGGCGACGGTTGAAGCCGCGGTCTGGGCGGCGGAGGCATACACGGTTCGGGCGGCTTCCCTCGCCGGTGCTCGCGCCGGCTCGGTCGCGGGAGGCGGCGCAGCAGTTGCTTCCCGGGTCGCTCTACAAGCGCTTTCCGCGGGGCTGATGGGAGTCGCGCCTGCGGCCTGGTGCCCTGGAGGAAGATCCGCGCCACCTCCCGTCTGGGTCTGCGCGATCGACCTCGGCGATGCCGTCGAGGTCGAGGTGGGTGGAGTAGCCCCCGCGCTCGTTCCGCTCGCACCTGGCATGGGTGGCCTTCCGCTGCACGCGCGGGTGGTGGTTCCGAAGGAGCAGTTCACACCTTGATCAGCGGCCGGGGTCAGTCGCTGGTGGAGCTGGCCATCTGCCTCCCGGTAGTCCTCGCGCTTGGACTGGGTGTCCCGGCGGTGGTCCGAATCGTGGACGCGAACGCCGGCTTGCATGCAGCGACGGAAGCGGCCGCCGGCGCGGCGGCTCGCGCAGCCGATGCCTCCGCCGCCGAGGCGACCGCCCAAACCCGATTCGCGGCGGTCATCGCGTTGTATCCGGTGCGGTCCTCATCGCTGGTCGTCAGCCTCGACGACTTCAGCCGGGGAACCACCATCACCGCCACCGCGACCGGGATTGTCGACATCGGCTGGGAGACGATGGCTTTGCTGCCCGCGCACATCGTCATCGAGGCGAAGGCAGAAGCGAGGGCGGAGCCGTGGCGGTCGCGGCCGTGAGGCGAATCACGAGCCCGGACAGCGCACAGGTGCTCGTCTTTTTTGCGTTGGTGCTGCCGCTCATCCTGCTGCCCGCAGCGGCCTATGCGATCGACGCCGCAGCGTCGGTGTCTGCGTACGCGCGGCTCGAAGAGGTGACAGTGCGTTCGGCCGAGGAGGCCGCGCAGCAGGTGGACGCATTGAGGCTCCGTTCGGGAGGCGGCATCGGCCTCGACATCGAGGCTGCTGTTGCGCGGGTGCACGATGTGATGCGCTCAGCGCTGCCGGCGGCCAGGGTCATCTCGGTTGCGGTGTCGGGCGCAACAGTCACGGTGAGAGCCGAACAGGCTGTGACCCTTCCGCTTCAGCTCATCGGCCGGCCGGAGGTCACGCTTCACGCGATGGCGGCGGCGCGACTGGCCGTCGGCTACGAGAGCCCGAGCAGCCTCGTGCCGTTGCCCACGAGCACCTTCTGAAGCGCCTCGTCGCCGATTCCAAGCTCCTGCAGCTCGTCGAGGCATCGCTTGGGCTGGATGAAGGGGTAGTCACTCCCGAAGACGAACTG
>VBFO01000066.1 GCA_005881025.1 Chloroflexota bacterium
CGTCGTCCTTCGTCGCGCCACCGCGCAGGGCCGCGTGGACGCAGCACGCGAACGGCTCGATGAGGACGGCCGCCTCATCGCTCAACCCATCAGGCACCGCATGCACCTGCGACGGATGCGCCACCAGCACCTCCCCCCACCCTCCGCCCGTATCCGCGCAGTAGCCGGTCTGGAGCCCGACATCGATCGGCCCCTCGGTGACGTTGTAGCAAAGCCCCGGCCGGCCCTCGGCGCACCGCGCGCACGGCGGATCGATGCCACGCACGAGGCACCCTAGAGCGGGCTGGACGACCACGCGCGACCCATCCTCCAGCACGCCCACTACCTCGTGTCCAGGCACGAATGGATATGACGTCAGCGGATCGAGATAGAGGGACGCGTGCCCGCCGATCGCAGCCAGATCCGACCCGCAGATCCCGCTCAAAGAGGGCAACACGCGCAGCCAACCCGAAGCGGGCAGTGAAGGCTCCGGAACATCTCCGAAATGCAGCATCGAGAGCGCGGAGGTCGCCACCTCCGGGTTGCCCCCCGAGGCGCGCACCAGGGCGAACGACGGGATCGAGCGCACGTACTGCAACCCCAGCACCTATCTCCGCACGGCCTCCCGGTACTCAGGCGAGCGTGGGTCGGGCATCGGTAGGCGCCAGTTACCCGGAGCCATCCGCCAGCGCTCGATCTTCCACCCACGCTGACCCGCCACCTGCGACAGGCGCGCGTCGGGGTTCACGACCACCGGCGTCCCCACCAGCTCGAGCATGGGCAGGTCGGAGAGCGAGTCGGCATACGCGAACGACTCCGAGAGCACGATCCCGTTTCTGCCCGCGTACTCCTCCAGCAGCGACCCGCGCGCTTCCCCCGCCGGAGGTGGCGACTGCAGGTCGCCGGTCATGCGCCCGTCGCGCACGAGCAGATGCGCGCAGTCGACCTCGACGTCCAGCAGCTCGGCCAGGGGCTCCACCACCACGTCAAGCGCTCCCGTCAGCAGCAGGACCCGATGACCGGCCCGCTTGTGCTCTCGGATGCGCCGCATGCCCTCGGGGTAGATGCGCCGCAGCGTGACCGCGTCCAGCGCCTCGCGCCCGAGGCGCTTCATCACCTCGTAGTCCAGCCCGTCGTACTGGCGATAGAAGCTGCGCTGAAACTCCGCTCGTGACCGCCGCTCGAGGTAGAGCCAGCGCGGCGCCTCGCGAAGCATCTCGGCCATGAACGACGGCCACTGCTCCAACGGCTGCGCACGCAAGCGCATGAAGAAGAAGTACTCGACCACGTTGGTCTCGACCAGAGTGCCGTCGACGTCGAACACCGCCAGCACGTCCGCGCGGCCCTTGCGCTTCTCGATGGTCGCCCGTACGGAACCCGATTCCGGCCGCACCACCGTGCTTCCGGTCGGCTGCTTGCCCTTGCGCGCGGCAGTCTCGGCTCGCGACATGCGCACCACCGTCGGGAAATGGACCTTCTGGAAGTAGTGCTCCCACGTGAACAGCGCCGGATCGAATGGAAAGACTTTGCGCTCCGCCTCCGGTACGCGATTCCACACCGACATCAGGTTGCGCGAGTCAAAGATGCAGTCGACCTCCGTGTAGACGCCGTAGAGCTGGATGAGGTTCAGCCCCCGCTCCAGCCGCTCGCGCTCGGCGTTCAGGTCGTCCGAAAGCTGCGACACGCCCGCGCCCAGCGGCAGGCGCTCCACCAGCCATTGCGCGGCCTCGGTCACTCGCAGTGCCGTACGCGCCCGCGTGGCCAGCTCACTGCGCGACGGATACGTCCAGCTCGGCGTCCCGATCGCCTGCCCGTAGCGGTCGCGAAGCGGGTGCTCGGTGAAGAACTTCTCGGCCGCCTCGGTCATATCGCGCAGGCGCACCGGGTTCCGGCTTCCGGAGGCGGCGTGATAGATGCGCGGGCGTGAATCAGGCGGCGGGGTCGCGGCCACCGCCAGCACTGTGTTGACGACGAAGTCGGCGGGGATGATGTCCAGCAGCGAGTCGGGCAGGCCGGAGAAGTCGCGCAGTATGCCGCGGCCGTACGCGAGGATCAGCGGCTCCGCCATCCTGAAGCCCTCGAGCCAGCCCGGATATGGCTCCGCAAGGGCACTCTCGATGATCGACGGCCGCACTATCGACAGCGGTACGTCGCCGTGCAGCTCGACCACCGCGTGCTCCGCCATCGCCTTCGTGAACGAGTAGATGTCGGTGAACCCCAGCGAGTTCGCGTGCACGCGCCCACGCTCGACCAACCGGTCCTTGACCCACTTCTCGCGCAGCCGTTCGGTGGCGCGCGCCTGCGCCGGCGTGCCGGCGGGACCCATCCGCGAGCGCGCCTCGCCGCTCAGCTGCCGGAGCACCTCGGGCGTGCGCGACTCCTCCTCGACCGGACCCCGCAGTGCCGTCAGCACGGCCGCCTCGTGGCGCCAGTTGAAACCCGGATCGAGCGGTGGCTCCTCGCGCACCAGCCCTCGCAGCATCCCGCCGACGAAAGCGGTGGAGATGTGAACCAGGTGCGGGCGCGCGCCCGACTCCTGGATGGCGGTGACCAGCCGTGCGGCGCCAAGCAAGTTGGTCTGCGCCGACAGGTCGGCCGGGTTGTCGAACTCCACTGCCGCCGCCGAGTGGATGACGATGTCGCACGATCGCAGGCGCTCGCGGCCCGCCTCCGTCAGACCCAGCCCGTCGGTGCCCAGGTCGATCTCGACCACCGCCAGCTTTTCGTGCGCCAGTCTGGCGAACGCCGGCTCGCCCAGCTCGTCCTTGAGGCGCTTGAACGCCGGGCTCGAGAGGATCTCCCGCTCCAGCCGGTCGGCCGCCGGCCGCCGCGCGCTCGAGCGGATGGCGAGGTTGATCCGGCCGACCTCAGGGATCGAGCGGAGGCACTTCTCAACTATCGACTTGCCGAGAAAGCCTGTCGTGCCCGTGACCAGGATGGTCTTGCCCCGAAGGGCTTCGACGATCACGAGCACTAACTCTAAGGAGTGGGGCCCAGGCTCCTCAGTTGGGCTGCCCGTGCAGCGGGCTCGGGAGCTGTATCGAAGACGAGGAGTTCGCATCGGTCCAGCCGAGGCTGGTCCTGACCGTGACCCAGAACCAGAACGTCTGCCCAGCGCGGCCGTGGAACTTCGCCGACCCCGCACCTCGAGGGCCCAGCCAGTCGACCATGCTGCCGTCGGGCTTCACGAACGAGATCCGGTAGACGTTGCCGTCGCCAGGGCTCGACCACGACACGTCGATCGCTGTCGGATCGTCGGAGTCGAGGGTCGCGTTGACCGAGACCCGCGGCAGGGCCACCTGCGCGTAGCGAGGCGAGCCCGAGATCCAGAGATCGCCGACGTCCTTCGAATAGGGGTCTGGGAAAGTTCCAGACCATCCGTACGGGTCGACGGGTCCGTTGCCGTTCGTGTAGTAGAGGCCGAAGTGAAGATGCGGGCCGGTCGCCGTCCCGGTCATACCCGAGATCCCGATCACCTGGCCCCGCTTCACGTACTGGCCCCGGGCGACGTTGATCTGCGAAAGGTGGCCGTAGTAGGAGAGCAGCCCGTTGCCGTGATCGATCTCCACCGTCAGCCCGCTCGAGCAGCTGTGGCATGACGGCACGGCCCAGCCCGAGAGCTTGACCAGGCCTGGGGCGGCGGCGGCCACGGGCTCGTAGTAGAGGCCGTAGTCGTATCCGTCGTGGCCGTCGTAGTACAGATAGTCCTGATGCCCGGGTGTCTGCGCATAGCCCCAGTCGAAGGTGGGATCCGGTCCGCCGCTGGACTTCGCGACCACGGCGCCATCCCACCTGCAGAGCCGCCCATTGGCCTGGTAGTCCGGATAGCAGTGGTCGAAGAGTGAGGTGACGTAGTGCGGGCCCATGAAGGGCAGGGTCAGGAACGCGCCTGCGGAAGGGGCCTCACCGGTCAGGCCAGTGCCAGACTCGATCGGGCCGTAAGGCTGCTGGCTCGGGTAAAACCACCTTATGTAGTGGCCCGGCTTCTGGCCCGGCGGCAGGGCACGCGCGGCTTCGGCCGGGGTCGTGGACAGGAGCTGTAAAGCCACGGCCAAGAGCGCTAGGAAGAGTCGAATTACCCGCACCGCGATCCGCCAGTCTAGGACCGGCCTACATTCAACGGCCGCCGATCCAGTTAAGTTTCGCAAATGAGCGCTCATCAACCTGCACCGATCGAGGTATTGAGCCAGGGACGGGCGGCGGTCTACGAGGAACCGTCAGGTCCTGCCGGTGTGCGAGTGCGGGAGCTGCCGCGCACCGACCCCAAGCCGGGCCACGTGGCGGTGGCGATCAAGACGGCCTCGGTCAACCATCTCGACCTCTGGCTGGCCCACGGCGCGCAGCGGATAGAACCGCCGCGCATCATCGCCGCCGATGGCGCGGGCGTCGTCCACGCGTCGGGCGATCCCGCCTGGAAGCCCGGCGACGAGGTGGTGATCTACCCGGTCGCGTGCTGCTGGGAATGCAGGTGGTGCCTGGCGGGCGAGAACGTGCGCTGCGCGCGCTTCGGGGTCATCGGCGAGCACACGGACGGCACCGCGTGCGAGCTGGTGCATGTGGATGCGCGCAACGTGTTCGCCAAGCCCGACGGGCTCAGCTGGGAGGAGGCCGGCGCCTTCCCGCTCACGTTCCTCACCGCCTGGCGGATGCTCAACACGCGAGCTCGTCTCCTGCCCGACGAGACGGTGCTCGTGGTCGGCGCGGGCGCGGGTGTCGCGGTGGCGGCGATCGCCATCGCCCGGCACATCGGTGCGCGCGTGTTCGCCACCAGCCGCTCGGAGGCCAAGCGCGCCCGCGCGATGGAGCTCGGCGCCGAGGCGACGTTTGACTCTTCCGGCTTTGGTGCGGCGGTGCGCGAGGTCACCGGCGATGGAGTTGATGTCGTGTTCGAGCACGTTGGCCCGGCCACGCTGAGCGAGTCGATGCGATCGCTCGCGCTGGGAGGCCGCATCGTCACGTGCGGCTCCACCTCAGGTGTGAAGGCCGAGATCAGCATGCCGCGCCTCTTCTTCGGCCACGTGGGTCTTCTCGGCTCGACCATGGGCAATGCGAGCGAGTTCGAGGCAGTGCTCAAGGCGATCGACCGCGGCCTGCGTCCGGTGGTCGACCGCGTCTATCCGCTCGATGACGTCCAGGCGGCGCTCGAGCATCTCGACGCTGCCGAGCAGTTCGGCAAGGTTGTGCTGTCGATCTCGTAAGGAGGGTGCACGATGTTCAAGGGCTTCCGCGCTTTTCTGCTCCGAGGCAACGTGGTGGATCTGGCGGTGGCGGTCGTCATCGGAACTGCGTTCACCACTGTGATCGGCGCCTTCACGTCAGCCTTCATCGATCCGCTCATTGCGCTGCTGTTCGGAAAGCGCGACTTCTTCAGCGGGCTTTCCTTCACGGTCAACGGAGTCCTGTTTCCGACCGGCAACTTCCTCGACAAGCTCATCGCCTTCATCGCGGTGGCCGCGGTCGTCTTTTATTTCGTGGTGACGCCCATCAACGCGCTCATCGCGCGCTCGCGTAAGGAGCCGCCCGCTGACCCGACGACCAAGAAGTGCCCCGAGTGCATGAGCGAGATCCCGGTCGGAGCCAGGCGCTGCGCGTTCTGCGCGCAGCCGCAGCCGGCCTAGCCTTTTTTCGAGGGCACCACCCAGAGCTTGCCGGCCGTCTCGTGGCTGAGGGTGACCTCTCCGTCGCCCGCCGTGACGCGCATGGTGCGCCCGACGTCGTCCACCTCCACAACCTTCAGCTTGCGTCCGGGCGTGAGCCCCCTGTCATGTAGGTAGGCGAGCAGGCGAGGAGCCTCCCGCTCGGCGACCTCGGAGACGCGGGTGATCGCCGCCCGCGAGCCGGTCTGGAGTCGTGCCAGCCTCAACTCACGCGGGACAGGCTTCGAGTGACCCGGGATCGGGTTTCCATGCGGACATGTCTTCGGACGGCCTAACGACTCATACAGCCGCTTCTCCACAACGTCTGAGACAGCATGCTCGAGGCGGGCAGCCTCCTCGTCGGCGGTCACCCAGTCCAGGCCCAGGCCGTCAGTCAGCCAGCGCTCCATGATCCGGTGCCGCCTGACTATCGACTCCGCTGCCGTCATGCCCGCGGGCGTCAGCTCGATCTCCTTGGACCGCGTCATGCGCACCATCCCGTCGCGCGCCATGCGGCGCAGGGCTATGGTCACCGTGGGTCTGCTGACACCCAACCAGTCCGCCAGGCGCGCGCTGCGAAGCGGCTCGCCCTCCGACCACATGTAGTAGATCGCCTCGAGGTAGCGGGAGATGACCTCAGAGGGCCCTCGATGCGCCCCGTTAGACTTGTCTAATCGCACCTTTTGCACGTACTAACCTACAGAGAGAATCATGAGCCAAGCTGCGGCCATCGCACTCGGCGCCATCGCCGGTGCCACGATTTTCCTCGGACTGCCGGTGGCGCGCATGCGCGGGCTGCCGACTGCCTTGCAGGGAGTTCTGAACGCATTTGCCACCGGCATCCTGGTCTTTCTGCTGTGGGATATCCTGAGCCACGCCGGCGCCCCCGTCGAGGAGTCGCTCACCAGCCGAGTGACGTCTTTCCCGCTGATGGCCGGGGTGTTCGGGATCGGCATCGCCGCCGGGCTCCTGGGCCTCGTCTACTTCAACCGTGCCCTCTTCGGCCGCCTGCGCCACGGCGCCCATGCCCCAGCTCCGCGCAACCTGGCGATGGCGATCGCCACCGGCCTGGGCCTGCACAACCTGTCTGAAGGCCTGGCCATCGGCCAGTCGGCCCGCGCGGGCGCGATTGCG
>VBFO01000080.1 GCA_005881025.1 Chloroflexota bacterium
CGGCTCCGTCCATCTCGCGGTCGTTGATCCTGGGGTCGGTTCGTCGCGGCGGAGGCTCGCGCTGAGGGCCGGAGGGCGCTTCTACATCGGGCCTGACAACGGGCTGTTCGGGATCGTCATCGACGAGGTCGGCCTGCAGGAAGTGGTCGAGCTGGCTCCTCGCCCCGAGGGCGCGCCGACGTTCGAGGGCCGAGACGTCTTTGCGCCGGCGGCCGCGGCCCTGGCGTCAGGCGTACCGCTCGACTCCCTCGGCCCGGCGACCGATCCGCCGCGGACCCTCGACAACTCCTCGCCGCGCATCCTCTGGGTCGACGGCTTCGGAAACATCGTCACCAACCTCAAGCCTCCGGTACGGCCGATGCGCATCCACAGCCACTACATCACCGCCGCCGCCAAGACCTACTGGGAGGCGCGCCCCAACGAGCCGTTTGTCTACGTCGGGAGCATGGGATACCTAGAGATCGCAGTCCGCGAGCAGCGTGCCGACCGAATGCTGGGGGCGCGGGCGGGGATGCGGGTCGAGCTCCTCTAGCCGGGGACTCATTAACAGGCGGGGTTGGTTTCGGCGACCGACCGGCCTAGCTTCCTCCATCGGTGAACCGATTTGTCTTGCTCAGCGTCCTCCTCTGCCTGATGGCAGCCTGCGCACCCTCGCCGGCACGCGCCGCGTTCGCGCGCGCCTCGAACGCCGAGCCCATTCAGCTCTGGCAGGACGCCTCCATCTTCCAGCTCATCCATGCGCTGATCGACACCGCCAGGCATCGCGTTCTGGTCGAGGTGTACGAGATCGGGCGGCCTGACCTGATCTCGCAATTGGTCGACGCCCGCCATCGGGGTCTCGACGTACGCCTGGTCACCGACCCGACCGTGCAGGCAAGCCGCTCCGCCGCCGCCGAGCTCGATCGTGAGGGGGTGCCAGAGCTCTTCTATCCCGTGGATGACGCCGCCCATCAGATCGACCACGTGAAGCTCTTGATCGCCGACGGCGAAGCAGTCGTCGGCGGCATGAACTGGGGCGCTCACAGCAGCCGCAACCACGACTACGTAGTCGACACGCGAGCGCCCACCGACCTCGATCGCCTGACTCATATCTTCGAGCAAGACTGGTCCCTCTCACGAGGAAGGCCATCGCCACTGGCACCGCGCGCCGGCGACATCGGACAGACCGCCCCTGGCCACGAGATCCGCGCGATGCTCCGGCGGGTCATGGGCGCGGCGCGCATGCGGATCCTGGCCGAGGTCTACACGTTCACCGATCCCGACGTCATCGCGGCCCTGGCGGCCGCACACCGGCGTGGTGTGGACGTCCGCATCCTCCTCGATCCAAGCCAGCCCTACAACCGGCCCACTTTCCAGCTGCTGCGTTCGTCAGGGGTGTCTGTGCGCTGGTATCCGATGCCGCCGGGAGCTCTGCTCCATGCCAAGGCGGGACTCTTCGACGGCGAGCTGCTGCTGGGCTCGGCGAACTGGACCTACAGCGGTCTCGACGTCAACCATGAGCTGGACATCGAAACCGCGGACAAGCGTGCAGTAGGCGGCTATGAGACCAGGTTCGAAAACGACTGGGCGACCTCGCCCGCGTGAGCCCTACTGGGTCGGCGGGCCGGAGGTGCTCGCGGTCGGCGGGCCGGAGGTGCTGGCGGTCGGTGGGCCACCGGCAGATCCCTGTGTGAAGCTGACCTGCGGAACGGCGCGGTCGCCTTCGTCCGCCTGGAAGAACGCGAAGGGCTTGAAGCCAAGCACCCCGGCGATCAAAGAGGTCGGGAGGGTCTGCAGCGCGATGTTGTAGTCGCGCACGTTGCCGTTGTAGAAGCGCCGCGAGAACTCGATCTTGTCCTCGGTGGCGGTCAAGGTCTCCTGCAAGTTGGTGAATGCAGAGATGGCCTTCAGGTCGGGATAGTTCTCGGAGACGGCGAACAGGCTGCGCAGGCTCTGGCTCAGCATGTTCTCTGCGGCGCCGATCTTGGCCGGATCGCCCGTCGCCCCCGCGGCGACGGCATTCGCGCGCGCATTCGTGACCGCTTCCAGTGTCCCGCGCTCGTGGCCCATGTATCCCTGCACCGTGTTGACCAGGTTCGGGATGAGGTCATGCCGTCGCTTCAGCTCGACATCGATCTCGGACCAGGCCTCCTGGGTCCGGTTGCGGGCCGAAACCAGCCCGTTGTAGGTGAAGACGAACCAGAGGACCAGGAGCAGGACGACCCCACCGACAATCCACCAACCCATCGGCGCCTATCCTACCCGCGCTTGTGGCTAGGCGTGCGCGCGCCGCTGCCAGCGCGTCTTCTTCAGCATCTTCTTGTGCTTGTGCTTGCGCATCTTCTTGCGCCGCTTCTTGATGACCGAGCCCAAACCTACTCCAAGACGTGTGTGATCAAAGGAAGGGGAACCAGGCCGGGAATGATACCGCAGACCGCTGCCCGGCCGTCCCGAGCCTAAACTCGAACCGAATGTACTTCTCCGACGCGCACGAGGAGCTCCGCCTACACATCCGCAGGTTTCTGGAGAAGGAGGTGCAGCCGCACCTCGACGAGTGGGAAGAGACGACGTTCCCCGACTCGATCTTCAGGCGCTTCGGGGAGCTCGGCTTTCTTGGCCTCCGCTATCCGCCCGAATACGGCGGCCAGGGCGGGGACTACTTCTCGGCTGTGGTCCTGTCCGAGGAGATGTCGAAGGCTGGCCTCGGTGGTCTGGCGATGGCTGTCGACGTTCAGTCCGAGATGGCGACGCCCCCGGTTTTCAGGTTCGGCACCGAGGAGCAGAAGCAAAAATGGCTTGTCCCGGCGATCCGAGGCGAGCACATCGCTGCGCTTGCGATCACAGAGCCCGACGCGGGCAGCGACGTGGCCGGGATCACGACGGTGGCGCGGCGCGACGGAGACGACTTCATTGTCAACGGACGGAAGATCTTCATCACCAGCGGAGCCCGCTGTCAGTGGGCCCTGGTCGTGACCAAGACCGACCGCGAGCGCGGCCACAGCGGCTACAACCTGTTCGTCATCGAGAAGGGCACGCCCGGCTTCAGCGTCACGAGGACGTTGAAGAAGCTGGGCATGCACTCATCTGATACTGCCGAACTGCTCTTCGAGGACTGCCGGGTTCCGGCCGCCAACCTGATCGGCGAGGAAGGCGAGGGCTTCAAGCACATCATGTGGGAGCTTCAGGGCGAGCGCATGATCGCCGCAGCCGGCGCCATCGCCGGCGCCCAGCGTACGTTCGAGTACGCGATGAACTATGCGCAGAACCGCAGCGCCTTCGGCCAGCCCATCTCGCAGTTCCAGGTCATCAAGCACCGGCTGGTGGACATGGGCACGAAGATCGCGGCGGTCCAGGCCTTCGTCTATCAGACGGCCAGGCAGTGGGACCAGGGCGAGTATCCGGTACGAGAGATCTCCCAGGCGAAGCTGCTGGCGACGCAGGTGGCGGTCGAGGTTGCTGATGATGCGATCCAGATCCTGGGCGGCCACGGCTACATGCAGGAGTTCCCTGTTGAGCGAGCGTGGCGCAACGCCCGCCTCGCGCGCATCGGCGCCGGGACGGACGAGATCATGAAGGAGATCATCGCCAAGACTTACGGTTTGTGACCGTGGAGGCCACGTTCTTCGCAGGTTGTAAGCCGGAGGTGGCGGCCGGGCCTGATGGCCGGATCATCGGCGTTGGTCCGGGCGCCCGGGCTGCTGCAGGCCGCCGCGCGGAGGTGATCCGGCTCCGCGGTGAGGCCTGGCCAGGTTTGGTCGACTCTCACATCCACCTCGAAGGCCTGGCCGAGAAGCGGCTCGAGCTCGATCTCGCGAAGGCAGCCAGCCTCGACGATGCCCTCGCCAGGATCTCAGGCTTTGCCGCCCAGCTTCCGTCAGATGGATGGGTCGTCGGCTCAGGCTGGTACAACGACGCGTGGCCGGACCCTGCGTTCCCCAACCGCAAGCAGCTGGACGCCGCCGCCGGCGATCGCCCCGCATTTCTGCACCGCAAAGACGGCCACTCGGCCTGGGTCTCGAGCGCGGCGCTCAAGCGGGCGAAGATCGATAGCACGACCGTTGACCCTCCTGGCGGCGTGATCGATCGCGACGATCTCGGGGAGCCGACGGGCATCCTGCGCGAGACGGCGATGCACAAAGTGGCCGGGCTGGTGCCCGTGCCCAGCGACCGCTTGCTGGATCAGGCGATGGCGCGGACGCTCCGTGCGCTGGCGCGCCTCGGCGTGACGGCGGTCCACTCTATGGACAGCGCGCGGGCCTTCCGCTCGCTGCAGCGGCTCTACTCCAAGGGCCGGTTGAAGATCAGAGTCACCTACAACCTGCCGGTGAGGGACCTGCCGCACGCCGAGCGCATGGGAATCCGTTCTGGCTGGGGCGACCCGTGGCTGCGGACGTGGGGCGTCAAAGCATTTCTCGATGGCTCGCTCGGCAGCCGGACCGCGGAGATGCTGGACGGCTCTGGAACTGCTCGGCTGAGCCAGGATGATCTGACGGACATCGTCGACCGGTGCGCGAGAGCCCGGCTCAACGTCTGCCTGCACGCCATCGGCGACGGGGCCGTGCGGCGCGCCCTTGACGCGCTGACACCTCACGCCGGTGCGTGGCGCTACTGGCGGCCTCGAATCGAGCATGCCCAGTGCGTGAACCCGAAGGACCTCGGTCGGTTCGAACGCGCCGGAGCCATCGCCTCGATGCAGCCGATCCACGCGGTCGCCGATCGCGAGCTCGCGGATGAGTACTGGCCGGGGGTCACCGCCCACGCCTATGCGTGGGGCGCGCTCGAGCGTGCCGGGGTCCGGCTGACATTCGGGTCAGACGCACCGGTGGAGACGGCGGACCCGCTGCTGGGCATCGACGCGGCCGTCGCCTGGAGGCGCCGGGCCGGATGGCACCCCGACCTCTCCGTCTCCCGGGCCTCGGCGATACGGGCCTATACGGTTGGCCCCGCCTACGCGGTGGGCATGGAAAGAGACGCCGGGTCGTTGGTGATCGGAAAGCTCTGCGACATGACAGTCGTCGACGATGGCAAGGTCACTGCCACTGTCGTCGGCGGTCGGGTCAGCTGGCGAAGGCCCGCCTGAGCTTCTCCGCCGTCGCCACCAGGTGCTCGTTGACGACCTTCACCTCGCTCAGTACGGGCATGAAGTTGGTGTCTCCGTTCCAGCGCGGCACGACATGAAGGTGCACGTGGTCGGGAATGCCCGCGCCGGCAACGCGGCCGATGTTGGCGCCGACGTTGAAGCCCTCAGGCTTCAGCTCTTGCCTGAGCACGCTGATGGTCCGGCCGAGCGTGCTCATCAACGCCGCCGATTCGGGCGAGTCGAGGTCCTCGAGGCCGGCCTTGTGCGCTGCCGGCGCCACCATCACGTGCCCTGGGTTGTACGGAAATTTGTTCAGCAGCACGAGACCGCCTTCTGGTCGCCAGACGACGAGCTCGGCATCCGGGTCGGACGGATCGTTCAGCGCGCGGCAGAACAGGCAGCCCGGACGGGGCTCTTCCTTGATGTACGTCATGCGCCAGGGCGCCCACAGTCGCTCCATTGATCGCGATCACACAGTATCCGACCCTGCCCTTTTCAAGAAAAAATAGAATTGGGAGTTCACCATGAGCGCGACCAGGCGCGTTGGCTACAGCCCGCAGGAGATCGAGCCCAAGTGGCAGCGGGTCTGGGCCGAACACGGGGTCATGAACGCGATCGACGGATCACCCAGGCCGAAGTACTACGACCTGGTCATGTATCCGTATCCATCCGGCGATCTCACGGTCGGGCACGCCCGCAACTATGTGATGGGGGACATCCTCGCGCGCATGAAGCGCATGCAGGGCTTCGAGGTGCTGCATCCGTTTGGGTGGGACGCCTTCGGGCTGCCCGCCGAGAACGCCGCCATGAAGCGTCCGGGTCTGCATCCGGAGACGTGGACGCGCGAGAACATCGCCAAGGGAACCCGCGAGCTGAAGATGCTGGGCATCCTCTACGACTGGGATCGCGAGGTCACGGCCTGCCTACCTGACTACTACCGCTGGACCCAGTGGTTGTTCTTGCTCTTCTACGAGCGCGGCCTCGCTTACCGCGCGATGTCCCCGGTCAACTGGTGCCCGGTCGACAAGACGGTGCTGGCCAACGAGCAGGTGATCAACGGCCGCTGCTGGCGGCACCCGGACGTCGAGGTCGAGAAGCGCGACCTCGAGCAGTGGTTCTTCAAGATCACCGACTACGCCGAGCGCCTGCTGAACGACCTGGCCAAGCTCGAGCACTGGCCGGAGAAGGTCCGCGTGATGCAGACGAACTGGATCGGGCGCAGCGAAGGAGCCGAGGTCGACTTTCCGCTGGCCGGCAGCAAGGACGAGTCCGTGCGCATCTACACCACCCGGCCCGACACCCTTTTCGGGGCCACCTTCATGGTCCTGGCGCCCGAGCACCCGCTGGTCTCGAAGCTGACAGTGCCCGAGCGCCGCGTGGAGGTCGAGGCCTACGTCGACCGAGCCCGTAAGGCGACCGAGATCGATCGCCTTTCGACCGATCGTGAAAAGACAGGAGTTGCCACCGGCGCGCTTGCGATCAATCCCGTGAACGGCGAGCACATACCGGTCTGGATCGCCGACTACGTGCTCATGACCTACGGCACCGGCGCGATCATGGCAGTGCCGGCGCACGACGAGCGCGACTTCGATTTTGCGCTGCGATACAGGCTGCCGATCCGCGAGGTGATCGCCCCGCCGGCAGGCCCGCAGCGTGAGCTTCGCGAGGCGTACGTGGGTCCCGGCACGATGGTCAACAGCGGCGAGTTCGACGGCCTGGACGCGAAGGCGGGCGGCCAGCGAGTCGTGCAGTCGCTCGAGGCCAAGGGCCAGGGCCGCGGGGCCGTCAAGTACAGGCTGCGCGACTGGCTCATCTCGCGGCAGCGTTACTGGGGATGTCCGATCCCGATCGTCTATTGCGAGGTGGACGGCATCGTGACCGTGCCGAGAGACCAGCTGCCTGTGCTGCTGCCCAAGGAGTACAGGCCACTGTCCGAGAGCCCGGAGTTCTGGCAGACGAAGTGTCCGAAGTGTGGCCGCGATGCGCGCCGTGAGACCGACACGATGGACACCTTTGTCGACTCGTCCTGGTACTTCCTGCGCTACGCCAGCCCCCATGAGAGCACGCAGCCTTTCGACCCCGAGCTGGCCAACCACTGGATGCCCGTGGATCAGTACACCGGAGGCGTCGAGCACGCGATCCTGCACCTTCTCTACGCGAGGTTCTTTATCAAGGTCCTGCACGACGCGGGCATGCTCGAGGCTGAAGAGCCGTTTACGCGCCTGTTCAACCAGGGGATGGTGAAACGGTTCGGCCAGGTGATGTCGAAGTCGGCGGGCAACGGCGTGTCGATCGACGAGCTGGCGATGGCGCAAGGGTCTGACGCGGGGCGCGTCTATGAGATGTTCATCGGCCCGCCCGAGGAGGACGTCGAGTGGACCGACGCGGGCATCAATGGTGTGTCCCGATTCCTGCAGCGGGTGTGGCGCCTGGCCATCGAGCCCGGGTCGATAGTTGTCGAAGGCGGCGGGGCGGACGCAACCGTGCTGGCACGCAAGGTTGCTCAAACGGTCGGTGACGTCACCGACGACTACGATGGCCTGCGTTTCAACACCGCAGTCGCGTACCTGATGGAGCTCGCCAACACCATGCAGGACTACCTGCAGCGAGGCGGCGCGCAAGGGGACGGATGGATGGCGGCGGTCGAGACTCTGATCAAGCTCTTGAATCCGCTCGCACCGCACGTATGTGAGGAGATGTGGGAGCGTCTGGGTCGCGAAGGCATGCTCGCGGACGCGGCCTGGCCGGTCTACGACGCCGCCGCCGCCGCTGAGCCAGAGGTCACGCTGGTCGTCCAGGTCGCGGGGAAGCTGCGCGACCGCATCGCGCTGCCGGCAGGGATCTCGGAGGACAAAGCCCTGAAGGCTGCGCTCGGCAGCACGAAGGTGATGGCGGCGCTGAATGGTGGCAAGCCGTCAAAGGTGATTTACGTCCAGGACCGGCTGATCAACCTGGTGCCGTGAACGCTCAGTCGACAGGACTTGCCGCCGGTAGGCGGATGCCCGAGTCGAGCACGTAATTGGCCACCACGCCCTCGCCCCCCTTGATAGTCACCGACTCGGGTCCGCTGATGATGCGCATGTAACCCTTGAAGGAGACCTTCCAGGTCCCGACCGGGAGCTCAGCCGCGTAGTTTCCATTCGAGTCGGTCTGAGTGGTCATGTCCTGCCCGCTGCCGCTCGTGAAAATGACCGGCTGGTCCGCGACAGGGCGCTGGCTGCACACCGTCTGCGGATTCTCGACCGGCGCGCACGGCCAGGCCACCACCTGGCCGGTCACCGTGCCGGTCCGCGGTGATGGGCCGTTCGGAAACCTGTATGCGCCGCAAGCCGCGGCCGCTGCCAGGGTCACCGCAAGCGCAACCCCCACGATCACTGCCCTCATCAAAGGACAGAACGCCGCCCCCCGCCCCTACGTCACATGGCCACAGTGATCGTCCCCTCCTGATCCGTTCGCCTCACGGTCGGGGGCAGGCCCAACACAAGCCGGCCAGACTCCAGCGACGCCAGCAGTCCGGCTCCGCGGCCCGTCGCGGCCATGAGATCCGCAGACGGAGCCGTCTTTCCACCCAGCGGCAGGAGCAGGTAAGTGCAAGAACCCCGCAGCCGGGCGGCCGCGATCGCTTGGGCCTGGGCGTCCAGGTCGCTCAGATCGCAGAAGCTGCGACCTGATGGCGCCACTATGCGCAATCCCATGTACGCAGCCCCGATCTCCTCGCCTGGAGCGCCGGGCTCCGGAGCCAGCACCTCGAGCCTGAACCCTGCAAGGCCGATCACCGCGCCGGCCCGCATCCGTATGACGCTCGCCCCGCGGGCTGCGGCCGCAAGCGCTGCGGTCCGCCAGGCCGAACCCGGGAGCTGAACGTCAGGAAGGAGGACTGTTCCCACCGCTCGGTCAAAGCCCGCGAAGCCGCCGGTATGTCCTTGCGTCGGGGCCGTGATCACAAGGCCTTCGAGACGTCGCTGCCACGGTGGAACGAGCTGGCCGAGCTCGTCGTTCAACCTCGCCGGGCTCGGGCCGGCATCGATGAGGATCGAGCCACGCGGTCCCTGGATCAAAACCGCCTGGCCGTTACCCACCGCGAGCACGCTCGCGCGCGGCGCCTCGTGCGACCACATCGCCAGAGCCCCCGACGCGATCAGTGCCGGTGCGACCACCGCCGAGACCAGCGCCGCGGAGCGCGACCGGCCTCGCACATATGCACCGGCGATGAGAGGACCGAGTGAGGAGTAGTAGGCCAGCCCGGCCCAGGCCGGAAATCGAGGTATCGCGAACGCCCCCGCCGGCAGCCGGGCGAGCACGAACGCGCATTGCTCGAGATACCCCAGCAAACCCGCCAGAGGCAATGCGGCAATCCGGGCCACCTCGGGCAGCAACGACAGCGGGCCCAGCAGGATCCCTCCGGCCACCAGCGCCGGCAGCACCGGCAGGACCACGGCGTTCGCGATGGGGCCGACCGGCGAGACGAGGTGGAAGTCCGAGGCCATCATCGGCAGCGTGCCGACCTGCGCCGCGCAGGTGACCGCGAACGGCTCGCGAAGTACGTGTGGAAGCCATCGCACGCGGCGCTCGATGCCCGGAGTCAACAGCACTATCGCAGCCGTGCCCGCAAACGACAGCTGGAAACCGACGTCCCAGGCGAGCTCCGGCTTCCAGGCCAGCATCCCCGCACCCGTGACCGCGAAGGAGTTCCAGACGTGAGTCGGCCGCCCGAACGCGGCGCCCGCGATCGCGAGGCCGCCCATCACCGACGCGCGGACCGCCGCTGGCGTCGCGCCGCCCGCGAGGGCGTACATGCCGATGAGCGCGAGGGCCGGCCACATCGCGTGCTGGCGCAGCAGCGGGCGCAGCGCTCCCTGCACGATGCGCGCGAACACCGCCACCTTGAGACCGCTGAGCACGAGAAGGTGCACGAGCCCGGTGGCCACCAGCGCGCTCTGCAGGTCTGGTGGGATTCCCTGGCGAATCCCAAGCACGACTCCGAGCAGCACCGCCGCATGCGGTGCCGGCAGCGCGTGATCAAGGGCTGACGAGTACCAGCCTCGAATCGTGCTCGCCAGCCGCAGCAGGCCTGTACCGCCAGGCCTGTCATCGAAGCTCGTGGCATCGAGCTCGAGGTAGGTCTGCTTTTGGGCCAGGTACGCGCGCCGGTCGAACGAGGGCATGTCCCTCGGCAAGGTCAGCTTTCCGATCGCACGGACACCGTCCCCGTACGCAGCCGTGGCCGGGCCACGCCAGCGCACGACCAGGTTGCCGACGTCCCGCACCGGCTGTCCTTCCACAAGCACAGCGTCGGGCTCGATGAGCACCTCGCCGCCACCGCCCACGGCGCGGCTGTCATCCGATGCATGCCCGCTCACGACGGCTGTCTGCCCTGCCACCGAGAGAGCGCGTGCCGGCGCCTGTGTGTCAGGTGCTGGCAGCTCCGCGCGGCCCACGCCGAGCAGCGCCGCAGCCAGAGCGAACGCGATCACCGCCGGGCGCACGGACAGCGCCAGCGAGGCCACCGGCAGCGCCAGCACCATCGCGACGCAACCGATCAGCGGTTGCGCCGGTATCAGTGCCACAGCTGCCGCGAGCGCCACTGACCATGCGCCGGCCACCGTCAGGGCAGGCATGCGCACCAAAGCACCGAGAACGCCAGGTCGACGTCGCGCCGGCGATCCGGGTGCGATCACAGCGTCAGATACCGGCGCGCGATCACGAACTCCGACTCGCTCATCCCCAGCACCTCCACCAGCTCGCGGAGGTTCTGAAACCCACCGAAGTTGGTGCGGTAGTCGACGACCTCCTGGGCAAACGCGGCGCTGAAGCCCGGCACAAATTCCAGCTCTTCGACCGTGGCGGTGTTGAGGTTCGTCCGAGTGATCACGAGCGACCCCGCCGTGCTTTTCGCGAATGGCACCTTGATCTGCTCGCCGTCAGTCAAACGTCCCGCCATGTCGGGCAGCCGGGTCGGGTCCGCGTCACCGGTGAGGCCGCCTGCCGCCGCGATCGCGTCATACACCCGATCGCCGCGGTTCATCCGATACAGCCCCGGGCGATCGACGGCTCCGATCACGTCGATCAGCAGGCCCGCGGGCGGAGGCACTCCGAGGTCAGGGCCGGCCACCTCAGGCTGCACGGCCGCCGGGGACGCCGCCGCAGCGTAGAGAAACGCCCCGGCCACCAGCCCGACGCCGAGGAGAACCGGCACCGCCAGCACGAGCAGGCGGCGCCCGCCGGGAAGGAGACGAAGGGAGTCGCGCATGCGATCGAGGCTAGGCGGCGCTCCGCGAGACGAGAACCCAGCCTGTTAAGGGCGCCAGAAGGCGGCAGAAAAGGAGGTTCCGGAGGAAGGATTCGAACCTTCGGTCGAGGATCCAAAGTCCCCTGCCTTACCACTTGGCTACTCCGGAGCGAGAGCCGCTGAAACGTTACCGCGGGCGCGGGCTACGATCGACGACATGCCCAGGGCCACCGGTGCAGGCGCGGCCACGCCACGGGTGGTGCTTTTCCACGGCGAGGAGAGGTTCCTCGTCGAGCAGAAGGCGCGCGAGCTGGTCGACGCGTGGGCAAAAGACCTCGTCTCAGACTTCGGCCTCGAGCCCATCGAGGGCGCTAGCCTGCAAGCCGCACGCCTCCGCGACTCGATTCTGCAAGCCCCCTTCATCGACCCCTACCGCGCGATCTGGGTGAAGGGCGTCCCCGCCGCGCGCGCAGAGTCGCTCGCACCCGCGCTGGCCGAGGTCCCGCCCACCACCAAAGTCGTGATCACAGTCATCGGGCGACTCACCTCCGCCAACAAGCTGGTCAAGGCGGTGGCCGCGGCAGGCGGGCGGACAGACGAATCGCAGCGCCTCAAAGGCCGCGCCCTCAACGATTGGACGGCCAACAGAGCCGAGGAGATTGGCCTCACGAGGCAGATCGGCGCCCAGGTCTCGCGCGTCACCCACCCGGATCTCGGTGTGGTCGAATCGGAGCTGCAGAAGCTCGCCGCCTACAAGGCTTCCGGCTCCAAGCTGACACAGGAGGCGGTGAACGATCTGCTCGCGGGGGCACGCGAGGATGAGATCTTCCGCCTGACCGACAACTTGCTCCCGCATCCCAGCGCCCAGGCCTGGTCGGTCGCGCGCAACCTGGTGCGCTCTGGGATCCAGCCGACCTCTGTGGCCTACCGCATGGCCCGCCACCTGGCGCTTGTGCTCGAGGTGCGCGCGAAGCAGGAGAGGGGCGAGTCGCTTTCAGCGATCCAGGGCGAGATGGCCGAGCACTCTTTCGTGGTGCAGAAGGCCTTCGAGTCCGCCCGCACCGCCGACCCCGATCAGCTCGAGGCGTCGCTGAACGCGATCAGGGACTACGAGTTCGAGGTCAAGTCCGGGCAGGTCGACGCCGAGCTCGGGCTGGAGGTTCTGCTCACGAAGCTCTGAAGCTTCGCTACTTCTTTCCCTTCTTGGCCGGTGCAGCCGCCGCCGGTGCGGCCGTCGCCCGAGAAGCCTTCTTACCGCGCCCAGCGGTGGCCGGAGCCGGGCTCGAGACGCCCAGCCTCACGAGCTGCCGCATGAGCCTGGCCTTGCGCCTGGCTGCGTTGTTGCGGTGGACGATGCCCTTGGCAGCTGCGCGGTCGAGCGAACGGATCGCCTCGACGGTCAGGGAGGCCCGGTCCGACTCGGCCACTGGGCTCTCGGTGTAGGAGCGCCGCGCCTTGACGACCTTGGTCTTGACCTCGGATCGGATCGCGCGGTTTCGCGCCGAGCGCTTCACGCCGGCCCGCGCCTGCTTCTTGGCCGAAGCCGTTCGCTTCGCCATCAGCGCCGGCCACGCGTCGACGTTTGGCTGGGATTCAACACGAATCTGGAATTATAGAGACCCTTGGAATTCGAGTTCGCAGGGCACCGGCCGAAGGTTCATCCGGACGCGTACATCGCGCCCACCGCCGTCCTCATCGGCGAAGTTGAGGTTGGCGCGGGGGCAAGCGTCTGGTTTGGGGCAGTGCTGCGCGGCGACGAAGCGTTGATCAAGATCGGCGATGGAGCGAACGTCCAGGACAACGCCGTGATCCACTGCGCCAAGGACCTGCCCACGGTAATCGAGCACGATGCCAGCGTTGGCCACTCGGCGCAGCTCGAAGGCTGCGTCGTCGAGACCGGTGCTGTCGTGGGGATGGGAGCGACGATGCTCCAGCGCAGCCGCCTCGGTGCCGGCTCGATGCTCGCCGCCGGCGCAGTCCTAGGGGAGGGCAAGGAGGTGCCGCCGGGTCACATGGCTGCGGGCGTGCCGGCGACAGTCAGGAAAGCGCTGGACGGGTCATCGGGGAGCTGGGTCGGCAGCACCGCACAGCACTATCGCGATCGGGCGATTGCATACAGGGCGAAGCTGCGCGAATCGCGTCAGTGATCGTCGCGCTGCCGGCGCGAGCGAAGTTGAACCTGGATCTCTCGGTCTTGCGGCGATTGCCCGATGGCATGCACGAGCTCAGGAGCCATGTGCAGGCGATCGAGCTGCACGACCTGCTCGAGGTGGAGTCCGCCCCGAAAACCGAGCTGACCATCACCGGCTTCGAGGTTGCGAAGGGCAGCGACAACAGCGTGCTCAAAGCGCAGGCCGCCCTCGAGGCCGCGGCAGAGCGCGCTCTTCCCGCCGCCTTCACGCTGCACAAACGCATCCCACCCGGCTCTGGCCTCGGTGGCGCGAGCTCCGACGCGGGCGCGGCGCTGAGGGCGCTTGCCGCCCTCTACAACTTGAAGCAAGACCTGCAGCCGATCGCCTCGCAGGTCGGTGCCGACGTCACGTTCTTCCTCAACGGTGGCGGCGCGTTGGTGGAGGGTGCAGGCGAGCGCGTCACGCCGATCCCATCTGCGGCCGCTTGGTACGCGATCGCATGGCCGGGGATCGAGCTCTCCACTGCTGAGGTCTACCGAGCCTGGGACGAGGTCAAGGGCGAGGGCCCCAACGATCTGCGCCGCGCTGCAGCTCGCGTCGAGCCGAAGCTCGAGGAGTTCGCCGTGAGCCTCGGGCCTCACTGGCAGATGACCGGCAGCGGCTCAGCGTTCTTCTGCCGGTGTCCTGACCGCGACAGCGCGATGGGGGCCATCGCCAACCTCGCCTGCTGGACCACGGTCACGGTCGCGGTCTAGATGGTGCGCCGCACTGCGGCCGTCTGGGCCGGCAAGGCAACCGGCGCGCTTTCACGCCTCAGTGGGCGAGGCGGAGGCACGACGCTTCCTGGCGACGTCGCAAGAGCCATCGATCCGACGGTGCTGCGAAAGCTCACCGGCGACCTCACGCAGGGCTCCATGGTCATCACCGGCACCAACGGAAAGACCACCACCGCGCGTCTGTTGGCGACGATGCTCGAAGGGGCCGGGCTGCGCGTCGTGTCCAACCGCTCTGGCGCGAACCTCATCTTCGGCGCCACCGCCGCCGCGCTTCGAAGCGCCGGTCCTGATGGTCGTCTGCGGGCCGACTGGGGCGTGTTCGAGATCGATGAGGCCAGCCTTCCCAAAGCCATCGATGAGATACAGCCGAAGGCTGTGGTCGTCCTCAACCTCTTCCGTGATCAGCTCGACCGCTACGGCGAGCTCGAGAAGATCGCCAGGACGATGGAGCGAGCGCTCGGCAACCTGCCCGAGGGCGGAAGGGCGGTCCTCAACTCCGATGATCCGCGCGTCGCGGAGATTGGTCTGGGCCTGGAGAGAAAGCCGCTGTGGTTCGGGCTCCAGGACACGAGCGTCGCCAGCAAGCACCTGCCGCACGCGGCCGATGCGCGCACGTGCCCGCGTTGCGGAGCCAGCCTCAAGTTCACTGCCGTGTACCTGGGCCACGACGGCGTCTACAGCTGTCCCAACGGCGATTTCGCCCGCCCCGCCCCCAGCGTCGCTGCGACTGAAATCACCCTCAATGGATTCGACAGCCTCGAGATGACCGTCGCCGGCACACCGGTCCGCCTGCCCGTCGGCGGTCTCTACAACGCCTACAACGCACTCGCTGCCTTCGCGGCTGGTGACGTCATCGGCCTCGACCGCGACTTCATGGCCGGGCGCATGCACGACTTCAAGGCCGCTTTTGGAAGGCAGGAGCGTCTCGATTTTCGCGGCCGGCATCTGGTGTTGGTGCTCTCGAAGAATCCCGCCGGGTTCAACGAGACCCTGCGTACCGCTGTCGACCTGGCCGGCGGCAGCTACTTCGTGCTCGGTCTGAACGACCGCAAGGCCGACGGCACCGATGTCTCGTGGATCTGGGACGTCGACTTCGAGCAGCTCGCAGGCAAGTCTGTGGTGGTCATTCCCGCCGGCGGCCGCGCCAATGACATGGCGGTGCGACTCAAGTACGCGGGGGTCGATGCGAGCGCGCCCCAGACCGATCCCGGTAGAGCGCTCGATCAGCTCGTCGCCTCCACGCCTGAGGGGGCGACGGTGCATCTTCTCTGCACGTACACCGCGATGCTTGACATCCGGGCCGAGCTCGTCCGCCGGGGCTGGGCCAAACCTTATTGGGAAACGTAGGCGTTACAAGCAACATGACCAGCAAGTCGAAGCGATTCACAGTCGGCTGGCTCTATCCCGACCTCATGAACATCTATGGGGATCGCGGCAACATCCTCACGCTCGTGAAGCGCGCCGAGTGGCGGGGCTTCGACGCGCGCACGATCGAGCTCCCACGAGGCACGACCGGCGGCATGGAGGACGTCGACGTCTTTTTCTTCGGCGGCGGTCAGGACCGAGAGCAGGCGCTCGTCTACGAAGATCTGATCGACCACAAGCAGTCGCTGCTGGAGAGGGCGGTGGCGGGCGGAGCCGGGATTCTCGCGGTGTGCGGCGGCTACCAGCTGCTCGGACACTACTACCAGACTGCAGAGGGCGAGCGATATCCCGGCATCGGGCTCATCGACGTCCGTACCGAGGCAGGCAAGAAGCGATTCATCGGCGACGTCGTGGTGGACGCGCAGATCGAAGGCCTCGTACCGCCGACCCTGGTCGGTTTCGAAAACCACAGCGGGCGCACCTACCTCGGTCCAGCGGCCCGGCCGCTGGGAAAGGTCCGCTCCGGCGCGGGCAACAACGGCTCCGACGGTACGGAGGGCTGCCTTCAGGGTGCGGTCGTCGGCACCTACTTACACGGATCGCTGCTGCCCAAGAACCCTCACCTGGCCGATCTCCTGATCCGGCGCGCACTCACGCGCCACGGAGTCAGCGAGCTGGCGCGGTTGGACGACTCGACCGAGCTCGCCGCGCACGAGAAGATCCTCCAACGGGCGCAACCGCGGGCTCCTGAACGGTAGCGATCTTGCCGGAGCCGTTCGACCGCGGCTCGGCTCCATGCTGGTCCTTCGAAAGCGCTGCCTTCAGCACCTCATCGATCGACTCCACCAGCACGAACTCCATCTGGCGTCGCAGGTCTGGGGGGATGTCGTCCAGGTCCGCCTCGTTCCGGCGGGGCAGGATGACGCGCCGGATGCCGGCCCGATGGGCGCCGAGCACCTTTTCCTTGACGCCGCCGATTGGAAGCACCCGCCCGCGGAGCGTGATCTCTCCGGTCATCGCGACGTCGTCGCGCGCCGGGCGCGCCGTCAGGATCGAGGCGATCGCGATCAGTAGGCTCAGCCCGGCCGACGGCCCCTCCTTGGGCTGAGCGCCTGCCGGCACATGCACGTGAATGTCGTTCTTGTTGAACAGGGCAGGTTCGATGCCCACGTCCTTGGCGCGCGCCTTCAGATAGGACAGCGCGGCCAGCGCCGACTCCTTCATCACGTCGCCCAGCTGCCCGGTGAGCTTCAGCTCGCCCTTGCCCGGCGTGAGCGCCGCCTCCACGAAGATGATCTCGCCCCCGGTCGGCGTCCAGACCAGCCCGGTCGCGACACCCGGCCGGTCGATGCGTTCCGCGATGTCATCGAAGTGACGCCGCTTGCCGAGCGCGGCGCGCACACGGCGCACGTCGACTGCCTTGCGCACCTTCTTGCCGACCGCAATCTCCGCGACCGCGCGGCGCATGACCGACGCGATCTCCCGCTCCAGGTTGCGCACGCCGGCCTCGCGCGTGTATTCGCGGATGATGGCGCGGATCGCGTCGTCGGCCAGCGTCACCTCGTCCGCACGCAGGCCGTGCGCCGCCAGCTGCTTGGGGATGAGGAAGATCTTCGCGATGTGGACCTTCTCGAACTCGGTGTAGCCGGAAAGGTTCAACACCTCCATGCGGTCACGCAGGGCCGGAGGAATGGTGTCGAGCGTGTTGGCAGTGGTGATGAACATCACCTTGGAAAGGTCGAAGGGCACATCCAGGTAGTTGTCGCGGAAGTCTTTGTTCTGCTCGGGGTCGAGCACCTCGAGCAGCGCCGATGAAGGATCGCCGCGCCAGTCGGCTCCAATCTTGTCGACCTCGTCCAGCATGAAGACGGGGTCGTTGGACTCCGCGCGCCGGATCGCCTGCAGGATGCGGCCCGGCATGGCGCCGATGTAAGTACGCCGGTGGCCGCGGATCTCGGCCTCATCGTGAACACCACCCAACGAGGCGCGGGCAAATTTGCGCCCCATCGCGCGGGCGATGGAGTGACCCAGCGAGGTCTTGCCCACGCCGGGCGGGCCGACGAAGCAGAGGATCGGCTCCCGGCCGCGATCGGTCGCGCCGCGGTCCTGCCGAAGCTGCCGCACGGCCAGGTGCTCGACGATGCGCTGCTTCACCTTGTCCAGGTCGTAGTGGTCGGCGTCGAGGATCTCGCGCGCCTTGGCGACATTCACATCGCCCCCGGTCGAGGTGTTCCAGGGCAGCGAGACGATCAGCTCCAGGTAGGTGCGGATGACCGACGACTCGGGCGACGCGCTGGGGATGCGCTCGAGGCGCCCTATCTCGCGGTCGGCCTCGCGCTTCGCTTCGGCCGGCAAGCCTGCCTTCTCGATCCGCTCCCGGAGCTCGGCCAGCTCGGCCTGGTCACCGTCCAGCTCGCCCAGCTCACGCTGGATGGCCTTCAGCTGCTCGCGCAGGAAGTACTCGCGCTGGGCCTTGCCCATCGACTCCTCAGCCTGCGACTGGATCTTGCGGCCGAGCTCGAGGACCTCCAGCTCGTGGGCCATGTGGCCGAGCAGCCTCTCCAGCTTCTCCTTCGGCGAGTCCATCTCCAGGATCTGCTGCCTTTCCTCGGTGGTCAGGCGGATGTGGTTGGCGATGTAGTACGCAAGGTGCAGCGGCTCGTCGATGGCGCCGGCGGCGCTGGCCAGCTCGGCCGGCAGGTGCGGCGCGAGCGTGACGAGCTGCTGGAACGACGAGATCGCCCGGCGCACGAGAGCCTCGCGCTCGATGGGGACCTGCTCGTCCTCTTTCTCGGGAAGGGCGACCACGCGGCACCTGAGGTACTGGTCGTCGCTCGCCATCGACTCGATGCCTACGCGCCGCATCCCCAGCACGGCCAGCTGCACCGTTCCGTCAGGGAGCTTCAGCATGTGCTGGATGCGCACCACAGCACCGACGTGGTGCAGGTCGTCGAACCCGACCTCTTCAGCGGTCTCGTCGAGCTGGGCGGCGACCGCTATGTGGCGCTCCCCGCCCGGCAGGTCCTCGAGCAGCTTCAGCGATCGGCGGCGCCCGACCGAGAGCGGGATGAAGATGCGCGGGAACACCACCGTTGACTTCAACGGCAGCACCGGCAGCTCGCGCGGGAGCTCGAGCTCGCCGCCCTCGTCTGCGGGTTCGTCGCTCACGCTTACCACCTTAGCCGCCGGAGGCGACCAAATCGCCCGCCCGTATAATTTGCCCGCCGATTGAGCCAGGCCCTAACGGCTGTCATCCTCGCCGCCGGTCACGGCACCAGGATGCGGTCGCGCACCCCGAAGGTGCTCCATCCGATCTGCGGCCGGCCCATGGTCGACTGGGTGGTCGACGCCGTGGCCGGGGCCGGCGCCACCGCCATCAAGGCGGTCGTCAGCTCCCACCACGCCGAGGTGGCGGCTCACCTCGACAGCCGAGCTCAGGTCATCTACCAGCGCGAGCCGCTGGGCACTGGGGACGCAGTCAAGCAGGTCCCCGCCGAGCAGTTCCAGCAGGGGGACGTGCTGGTGGTCAACGGCGACTCGCCCCTGCTGACCGCGGACAGCATCCGGGCGGTGGTCGAGGAGCATCGCCGGACCGGCGCCCAGGCCACCATCGCCACAGTCGACGATCCCCGCCGGGACGACGGCCGGGTCATCCGCAATCCCGACGGCACCTTCAGGCAGATCGTGGAGCGGAATGACGTGACCGAGGAGCAGCGGGCCTCGCATGAGTTCAACGTCGGCGTCTACTGCTTCCAGGGCACGCCGCTTGCGGACGCGCTCGGCAAGCTGACGAACGAAAACCGATCGGGGGAGTTCTACCTGCCCGACGTCCTCTCGAACCTGAAGCCGATCACGATCGTGAAGATCGCGGACCCGGACGAGGCGCTCGGCATCAACGATCGGGCCACTCTCGCCATCGCAGTGGCCGCCATGCGCGAGCGCATCCTGCGCCGTCACATGCTTGCGGGCGTCACCATCACCGACCCCGCGAGCACCTTCATCGACGCCACGGTGCAGATCGGGGAGGACACGGTCATCGAGCCCTTCACGTTCATCAAGGGTCAATCGGTCATCGGCGAGGGCTGCCGGATCGGACCCCACGCGCACATAGAGGACGCGCGAGTGGGCGACCGCTCGGACTGCGGACCCTTCGTCAAGATCAGGGCCGGCACCGATGTCGCCGAGGATGTCCACATCGGCAGCTTCGCCGAGCTGGTGCGCACAAGGGTCGGTCGCGGCAGCAAGGTGCCGCACATGTCCTATCTGGGTGACACCGCCATCGGCGAGGACGCCAACGTGGGTGCGGGCACGATCACAGCCAACTTCAACGGCGAGGTCAAGAATCGGACCCAGATCGGAGACCGCGCCTTCGTGGGTGTGGACACGATGCTGGTCGCCCCCGTCAAACTGGGCAAGGGGTCGCGCACCGGGGCCGGATCGGTGGTGACCAAGGACGTTCCGGACGGCGCGACAGCCGTCGGGGTTCCAGCTAGGGTTTTACGCAAGAAGGCGGTGAATTCGGACCACAAATGATCGGGAGGTTGCAGACCGCGGTGGAGTACATCGGCGAGGCGTCTTCGCCGTGGGGCGAGCTGAAGCTGCTCGCCGGTTCCGCCAATCCCGAGCTGGCTTCACGCATCTCACGTGAGCTCGGCGTTCCGCTGACCGACACCAGGCTGCGCCGCTTCGCCGACGGCGAGATCAACGTCAAGATCGAGGACTCGATGCGGGGCCATGACGTGTTCGTGATCCAGCCCACGTGCCCGCCTGTCAACGAGCACCTGATGGAGCTGTTCATCATCCTTGACGCGCTCCGCCGCGCCTCGGCGGGCCGCGTGACGGCGGTCATCCCTTACTACGGCTATGCGCGCAAAGAGCGCAAGACCCAGCCGCGGGAGCCGATCTCGGCCAAGCTGGTCGCCAACTTCATCACCCTGGCGGGCGCCGACCGGCTGCTGCTGCTCGACCTGCACGCCGAAGCCATCGAAGGCTTCTTCGACGTCCCCACCGACCACCTCTCTCCGTTCAGGATCTTCGCCGACTACCTGCGCTCGCTCGAGCTCCACAACATCACCGTCGTCGCCCCGGACGCCGGAGGCGGGAGGCGCGCTGAGGCTGTGGCCAACCAGCTGCAGGCCCCGATCGCGTTCGGATACAAGCGGCGCCCCGAGGAGGATCAGGCCGAGGTGATCGCGGTCTCGGGTGACGTCAAAGGCCGTGACTGCGTGGTGGTCGAGGACATCATCACCACCGGCGGGACCATCTCCAAGCTCGCGCAGTCCTTGCGCGCACAGGGCGCAAGCAGGGTCCTCATCGCCGCCACGCATCCTGTGTTGACGGGTGACGCGGTCGAGAGGCTAAAAAAGGCCAAGGTCGACGAGGTCATAGTCACCGACTCAGTGCCCCTCTCGGCGGAGGCGAAGAACGCGTCCATCACGGTCCTTTCAGTCGCGCCTCTGCTCGCCGAGGCCATCATCCGGGTGCACGAGAACCGAAGCGTCAGCGAGCTCTTCCGATAGTCAGGTTTTAGGACCCATGGGCGTTCAACACTGGATCGAGCTGATCGCAATCGTCGCGTGCTTCATCCTGGCCGGCCTGGCCAGCGGCACCGAGACCGCCCTGACGTCAGTCGGCCGCCTGCGCGTGCGGTACCTCGCGGAAGAAGGAAGCCGCGCCGCCCGCATCCTGCAAAAGCTGCAGCGCGACCCCAACCGGTTCCTTTCCACCGTGCTGCTGGTCAACACGGTGGCGCTGATCGTCGCCTCGAGCACGACGACCCTCTTCACCGACGACATGTTCAGCAACTGGGGCGTGCCAGGCCCCCAGCGCTTGTGGCTGGCGCTCCTGGTGTCGCTGCTGCTGTCGATCCTTCTCCTGCTGCTCGCCGAGGTCACACCCAAGACCCTGGCGATTCGCTACGCGGAGCGGGTCGCGCTCGCCGCTGCGGGCCCGGTCGACCGGATGGCGACTTTTCTCAACCCGGTGCTCTGGGCGGTGACGATCGTCTCTCGAGCGCTCACCGGTGGGCGCGCCGCCAAGGCCGCGTTCCTGACTGAGGAAGAGCTCATCACCCTGCTTCACGTGTCCGAGGAGCAGGGCGTGATCGAGGAGCAGGAGCACGACATGATCCACGGCATCATCGAGATCGGCGACAAGTCGGTCCGTGAGGTGATGGTGCCGCGCACCGACATGGTGGCCCTCGACAAGAGCGCGACGCTCCAGGACATCGTCAGGATCTTCAAGCAGCACCGCCACACGAGGCTGCCCGTCTACAAGGGCGACCTCGACCATATCGTCGGCCTCATCCACGCCAAGGACCTGCTCCTCTTCTACACGCTGGCCAGCGCGCCGGAGTTCAACCTCGACAAGATCCTGCGGCCGATCCTGTTCACGCCCGAGACCAAGAAGGTCGACGAGCTTCTGCACGAGATGCGCTCGAAGAAAGTGCACATGATGATCGTGGTCGACGAGTACGGGGGCACCGCCGGTCTGGTCTCGCTGGAGGACCTGCTGGAAGAGATAGTCGGTGAGATCCGGGATGAGTACGACCAGGCCGAGGAGGAGCACTTCAAGCTGGTGAGCCCCACCGAGGCGGTTGTCGATGCTCGTTATTCGATGGACGAGCTCAACTCACGGCTCGGGCTGGGCATCAACGAGTCCGGCGAGTACGACTCTGTGGGCGGCTACGTGGTGGCGTCCCTGGGTGCGATTCCTGCCCCCGGCGCTCAGTTTCAGGGCGGGCGGGCGCGCTGGAAGGTCGAGCAGGCGCGCGGCAACCGCGTCGAGCAGGTGCGGCTGATCAGCGACCAGCCGTGGCCCGACGACGTCTTGACGGAGTTCGGTTTCACGCCGCCGGCTCGCCCGAGCCGCATCGACGCCGACGGTTCCTCGGACACTTCCCACTGAGCACCTACCGCGAGCACGCGGTCATCCTTCGGAAGCTCGACTACGGGGAGGCGGACAGGATCTTCACGCTCCTGACCAGCACGCATGGCAAGGTCGGCGCGATCGCGAAGGGAGTGCGACGCCCCGAAAGCAAGCTCGGCCCATCGCTCGAGCTGTACGGCCATGTCGACGTGCTGCTGGCCGGCTGCCGGGTGCGCGAATCGCCGGCGAGGTCGAGCGCATGTCGCATGCCGCTGTGATCGCCGAGCTGGCCGAGCGCGTCTGCGAGGACCGACACCCGGTGGACGGGGTTTACGAGCTCACTGTGACGGCCCTGGATGAGCTGGCGCGTGAAACGGATCCCCGCCGGGCGTCGGCTTATTTCCTGATGCAGGCGCTCGACCTGCTCGGGTACGCGCCGCAGCTTTCGGTGTGCGCGTCCTGTGAGCAGCAGCTTCCCGCCAAGCCCGCAGCGTTCAGCCCCGCCGCGGGCGGCTTTCTATGCGATCGGGACGCGCCGGTGGGGGCGCCACTGGTGCCTGTCGCGGCCATCAAGGTGCTGCGTCTGATTGCTAGCGGTGACCTCCAGACCTATCGGCGTCTCAAGCTCGAGCCCGCGCTGATGGACGACGTCGAGCACGTGCTGACGACACAGCTCGAGCATCACCTCGACCGCCGATTGAAGTCGCTACAGTTCCTGCACGACATGAGGGCGCACTCCTGACCGTCGCGCGCGACCAGCTCATGGAGAAGGTCGTCGCGCTGACCAAGCGCCGCGGCTTCATCTATCCCTCGAGCGAGATCTACGGCGGCATGTCCGGGTTCTACGACTACGGCCCGTACGGCGTCGCGCTGAAGCGTGCGATCCGCGAGCTCTGGTGGCGCCATGTAGTTGACCTTCGCGACGACGTCGTCGGGCTCGAATCCACCCTCGTGATGCCCTCGGAGGTCTGGGCCGCATCCGGCCACCTCACGAACTTTGTCGACCCGCTGCGCCAGTGCCTCGGCAAGTGCAAGAAGCGATGGCGCGCCGATCACGTGAGCGGCGACAAGTGCCCCGAGTGCGGCGGCCCGTTGACGGAGCCTCGCCTTTTCAACCTCATGTTCAAGTCGCACGTCGGTCCCCTCGAGGACTCCTCGTCGGAGGTTTACCTGCGACCCGAGACCGCCCAGGGCATGTTCGTCGACTTCCGCAACGTGCTCGGTTCCACGCGGGTGCGGGTTCCGTTCGGGATCGCGCAGCAGGGCCGTGCCTTCCGCAACGAGATCACGCCCGGCAACTTCGTCTTCCGGCTGCGCGAGTTCGAGCTGATGGAGCTCGAGTACTTCGTGAAGCCGGGTCAGGACGACGAGTCATTTCGGTACTGGCGCGACGAGCGCATGAGCTGGTACGTCGATGTGCTGGGCATCAACCGTGAGCGGCTGCGCTTCTACGACCACCCCAAGGAGTCGCTGTCCCACTACTCGAAGCAGACCACGGACATCGAGTACGAGTTCCCGTTCGGCTGGGGAGAGCTGGAGGGCATCGCGGACCGCGCCGACTACGATCTGCGCGTCCACCAGGAGCGCTCGAAGACCGACCTCACATACCTCGACCCGGAGACCAACGAGCGCTATCTGCCGTGGGTGATCGAGCCGGCGGTCGGAGTCGACAGGATCGCGATCACGATCCTCCTCGACGCCTACGACGAGGACGTCGTCAACAACGAGCCGCGGGTCGTGCTGCACCTGCACCCGAATGTGGCGCCCGTGCAGGTGGCGGTGGTGCCCCTGTCGAAGAAGGACGAGCTCACGGCCGCAGCGCGAGAGGTGAGGTCATCGCTGCAGGGCCGTTTCCGGATCGAGTACGACCAGACCGGCGGGTCTATCGGCAAGCGCTACCGGCGCCAGGACGAGATCGGAACCCCCTTCTGCGTCACCGTCGACTTCGAAACTCTGGAAGACAAGGCAGTCACGATCCGGCAGCGCGACTCGACGCAGCAGGAGCGGGTGAAGATCGCGGGGCTTGCCGACCGCCTGACCGAGCTGATCGGCTGATAAAGCTCAGGTGAGCGGCGGGCCCACCAGCTCGATGCCGTGGCGACGGCAGGCGGCAGACAAGGCCTCGGCCTCGGCTGGGCTGGGCGGGCCGGACGCCTCGGGCAGCTCGGCCTTTGGGGCTGGACGGCTGAACGACCGCACAAACCTCTCGAAGTCGCCGTGGGAGGTCACGACGAGCCAGCGGGCTTCGTGAGAATCGACGCGGTACGAGTGGGCGACCCCTCGAGGCGCCAGCAGGGTCTCTCCGGCTTTGACGATGTGCTCCTCGTCGCCGATCCGAACCAGCATCTTGCCGTCGAGCACATGGAAGATCTCGTCCTCGCCATGCACGTGCATCGGCGGAGAGTCGCCGCGCGGAGCCCGGGACTCGAGCACCGACACTCCGTCGGCGCCGAGCTCGTGGGGCACGCGGACCGATACGAGAGTGTTGAGAAACCACAGCTGCTCGGTCATCTCACCTTCCTCCAATCGATCGTGGCCGCCACCAGCTCGAGGATCCGATCTGCAATCCGGTCCCGAGGTATCCCCGCCTCGTCGAGCGCAGACCAAAAGGGAAAGTCGACCAGCGCGACCAGCACCCTCCGCTCCTCAGGCCTGACCCTCGCGCCGTCGACAGCGGCGTCGAGAAGCACACCCAGCGCGCGCTGCAGGCGCCGGACCGCTGAGCCCATCGACGGCACGAGCTCGCGTTCTCGCCACGCGGCTCGCAGCCAGCCCGCGCCGGCCGCGTAGCACCGGCACGACTCCCGCACGAATACCTCGACGCGCTCACTAGGAGAGTCCAACTTCGCAAAGCGGTCGGATGCGGCAGCGGGAGAAGGGACCTCGATCAGGTCAAAAGCAACCTGGGCGCACGCTGGAACGAGATCATCCAGCGATGGGAAGTGGTGATAGACCGTCGCGCGCGACACGCCCGCCTCGGCCGCAATCTCGTCCCAGGCAGTTCGCATCGCGCCGCGACGCGAGTGAAGCCGAACGGCTGCGGCGACGATCCGCTTCCGCGTCGCCTCCACGGCCGCTTTGCGCCCGCCCATCTCGTAGCGGCGGGGTGACACGCCCGCACTCTAACATTGGCTGGACAATTTGTCCAGAGAATTAGTCTGCGGCTAGCGCGACAGACTCTTCGCGACCTCCGAAGTCAGAGATGCAAGCGGACGGCTGAATAGAGCGAAGGCACTGTCCGGCGCGCCCGGTCGGAAATCGAAGGAGATGTGGCCGTTGCCGTCGTCATGGCCAAGGCGGGCCAGCTCTTGCGAAGGGATCAGCAGGCAGGCATCGTGGAAACGCAGCTCATCCTTCAGCCAGGCGAGCACCACGAAGTCCGTGGTGGGCGCCGGCTTGAAGCTGGAGGCGCGCACGTTCACCGTCGCGCGCATCCGATCTGCGGTCATGTCGACTGTCTTGACCTGAAGGCCCAGTACGCGTCGAGTGATCAGGTGCAGGACGGGGATCTCGACCGTCTCCAGGTCCGGAAATGCCCGGAAGAGGTTGAGATCCCCGTTCTCGGCGAGCCTCCGCATCACCTCGGCCTCGCCCAGGAACCCCACGTCGCTGCGCCACGACGGCGGGCGCTCGGCAGCCAGCTCACGGATCGCGGTCCCTACCAGGCCGAACCGCTCGGCCAGCTGCCCGGATGGAACGAGCCACGGCAGCCACTTGCTGTCAGAGCGCGGTCGCATCCCGAACTCCATCGAGTAAATGCTCGTGCCGTGGTTCGACGTGAGGTAAGCCAGGCGCCTGAACTCGGGAGCAGGCACCACCAGAAGCGTCGGCCCGAGGCCACCGTCGGCCACCAGCCCGCCCACGATCACCACATCGTCATGAATCACGCTCTCCGCCACGACGTTCAGATGAACCTCGCCGTCGACCAGCCTGGATCTAGCCTTGGCCTGCACCGGCGTGTAGCTGCCGTCCGCCATTGAATGGACGAGGCCATCGACCCCACGGTCGGTGAGCGGCAGGAAAACGTGGAGCTGACCGCGCGACTGGTCGGTGAGCTCGGCCCACAACCGGAATTCGAACACCTGCCCGCACGCGCTCGTCTCATCCGCCGTCCACGGCGCCAGCATCGCCGCGGATTCTAGGAGCCTCAGGCTCTCAGTCGTCGTCCTCAGCGTTTGACATCGCGAACCACGCTCCGCCGGGGCTGGTCACGAACACAACGTGGTCTTGAAACGCCCCATCGCAGCCTCCTTGCCAACCGACGCCGGTCTACAAGGCGAGATACCTACCTGGGTTACGTCAGTCCATCGGGACCATCTTGTCTTCCGCGTGGGGCACGTCCTTGTAGCGGGCTCGGCCTCCGATGAACAGGGCTGCGAAGGTGCAGGCAACGCTGGCGATGAACGCGATCAGCGTCACCAGATAGAGGCCGGCGATGGGTGCGCGCCCACCAGACGACTGCGCCACCGACAGGGTGATCACGACCAGCAGCACGACCATCATCAGCAGCTGGCCGACGGACAGGAGTGTGAGGCTCATGCCGAGCACCCTCTGGTCGTTCGGTGTCGCCGCCTCATGCCGGCGCAGCCTGCGCAGCCGGCCCGGCATGTGGGATCGGCCGGTGACAGCCGACAGCAGGCCGGCCATCAGGTTGAGGAAGTTGATCAGGACCGCGATGACCACGAACCAGTAGATCAACGTGACCATCTCGCCCATATCAGGCATAACCCCCGAGCCGGCAAAAGCAGCTTAGGCACGCCCGGGCTTGACACCGGCGTCCAGCCTGTGATTGAATGACCAATCAATGTTGGTTGAGCGTTCAACCAAGACCAAGGAGAGCCTCAAGATGCCGGCCGACACACGCGACAAGATCCTGCAGGCAGCCTTCACCAGGCTCAGCAGCCAGGGCTACGAGAACACCTCGATCAAGGAGATCGCGGAGGAGGCCGGCGTCGCCCAGGGCCTGGTCCATTACTACTTCAAGTCCAAGCAGCAGCTGGTGCTGGCGGTCCTGATGGACGTCTGCGCGAAGCTCGAGATCTACGGCCCCGAGCTCGGCGAAGCCGGAGCCCTGGCCGCGTTCGAGAACTTCAAGTCGGTGCTGCGGACGAGGCGCGATGCCCACAACCTCTACGTGGAGCTGATCGGCGTCGGCCTCCACGACCGGGAGGTGGGGACAGGCATCCGTGACGACATCCGGCGGCACCGCGGAGAGGTCGAGGACATCGCCCGCCAGGTGCTCGCCCAGCGCGAGGTGGACCCAGGCCCGGCCCGCGCCATCGCCTCGGTCGTGTGGGGCGCGATCCTCGGAATCATCGTGCAGTCCCTTGTCGATGAGGACTTCAACAGCGACGAGGCAGTCGACGCGCTGGCCGCGATGGCGCTGTCCGCGGTCTATCCAGGCACGCAGAGCGCCTGAGCGCGCATACACGCAGAAGGAGGAGACGAGAAGTGTTCGCAGGCTGGGGTCGACTTGTCTATCGCTTTCGGTGGGCCACCCTGGTCGGATCTGGCGTGCTGCTCGCCCTCTCGATCGGCGGCCTCCTCATGGGTGGCACGCTCACGAGCGGAGGACCGCTCACCAGCAACCTCGAGTCGGCGCAAGCCGCCAACCAGATCTCGTCCGAGCTGCCCGGCAACGGCAAGCAGACCTCGACGTTCGACCTCATCTTCAGCAGCTCGACGATGTCAGCGACCGAACCCGCGTTCAGCACTGCGGTCGCCTCGGCGATCGCACCCATCCAGGGCGACTCGAGGATCTCGAGCGTGCTCGACCCCTACAGCACCTCCAACCCGCGGGTGGCCCAGGCCCTCATCTCCAAAGACGGCCACGAGGCCCTGGTCCTGGTCACGCTCAAGTCCAGCGGTCAGCAGGCGTGGAGTGACTACGACGCGCTTCGCGGCCAGGTGAGCTCGAGCTCGCTCACCGTGACCGGCACCGGTTTCGTCCCGGTCAACGAGGCCTTCAACAAGACGTTGGAGAGCGACCTGCAGCGGGCCGAGACGGTCACCCTTCCGGTGACCCTCATCTTGCTGGTCGTCATCTTTGCCTCAGTCGTCGCGGCTGGGCTGCCGCTCGGCGTCGGCGTGCTCACCATCGTGGGCGGTCTGGCGGGCACGTTCTTCCTCAACCGCTTCACCGACGTCTCTCAGTACGCGCTGAACATCGTCACCCTCATCGGGCTCGGTGTTTCGATCGACTACTCGCTGTTCATCGTCAACCGCTTCCGCGACGAGCTCGCGGCCGGCGCGAGCCGCGAGGACGCCATCGCCACCACCATGGCCACCGCCGGAAGGGCTATCACCTTCTCCGGCATCACTGTCGCGGTCGGCCTCTCGGCGATGCTGTTCTACCAGGGCACGTTCATGGCCTCGATGGGCGCGGCCGGCGCGATAGTGGTCGCGGTCGCGGTCGTCTACGGCCTCACCTTCCTGCCCGCGCTGCTCTCGATCATCGGTCCGGGCGTCAACCGGCTGCGCTTGCCGGGTCTGCGCCGGTCGCGGACGGCGACGAGCGGCGGTTTCTGGCACCGCCTGGCCGGCTGGGTGATGCGGCGGCCGCTGGTCGTCCTCATCCCAACGACGGGCTTCCTGCTCCTGGCCGGCTCGCCGTTCCTGAGCCTGCGGCTGGCCAACGGCAACGTGGACATGCTGCCGACGCGGTTGGAGGCGAGGCAGGGGTTCGACCGGCTCACCGCCGACTTCCCGGGCCAGGGTCAGACAACCTTCAACATCGTCGTCAGCTATCCGGACGGCCCACCGCTGACGGCTCAACGGATCGCTGACCAGTTCGCGCTGGAGCAGCGGATCGCGGCGATTC
>VBFO01000081.1 GCA_005881025.1 Chloroflexota bacterium
CGTGACGTCCTTCTCTACGCCGCCGGCCCAGACGCGACCTTTGTGAGTCCCCTGCACGGCCCTGAACCACGCCCCGTCTCGTCCGTTGACTGATCGCACGTAGAGGGCATCGCTGTGAGGCACCACCCAGATGGTGACCCGGTCGCGCAGCCCTCCGCCGGGTCGACGGACCGCGATTTCGATCTCTTCGGCTCGCCCCATCCTTGTGAGCTCCTCTTTACTCCACGCGCTCATCGGCCGGCCTCCTCGACCGACGGGGCCTCGGCGTACTCAGCCTCGGTGACGTGGTCGCCCCAGGTCGCTGGATTGCCATCGTCGTCGACGTCGAGCATCGCAAGGTGAGTCATGAAGCGGGTCGGCGCGGCTCCATGCCAGTGGTGCTCGCCCGGTTCGAAGAAGACCCGATCGCCGGGCCGGATGACCTCGATCGGGCCACCGCGCCGCTGGACGAGCCCAACACCTTCGGTTACAAAGATGGTCTGGCCATTCGGATGGATGTGCCAGGCGGTTCTCGCCCCTGGCGTGAAGTGCACGCTGCTGGCGCTCAGCCGCGAGCCGCCTGACGGCACTGCGACTGCATCGACGTACACGTCACCGGTAAACCAGTCAGTCGGGCCCCTTCCGGTTTTGATGCCGCCTCTGGTGATCTGCATGGATATTTTCTACGCCGCCGATCCCGCTTTCATCGTCTGGCTGCGCTCGTCCTGGCCTGCAGGTCCTCGACCAGGCGACGCGTGAGCGGAACCTCGACCCGGCCCCTGGCTGCGCGCCGCAGAAGGGCGCCGCCCAGCGCATCGAGCTCTAGTGGGCGGCCCGCCGCCTGGTCCCGCTGCATTGAGGTCTCCATCGACTCCGGAACCGCGTCAAACAGCCTGAGCACACCCGCCTCATCGATCGCGACCCCATCGGCACGCGCCACTGCGGCGACCTCTGCGATCAAGGCCAGGACATCCTGCCGGCGTTTGGCCCGCACGACTCCGGCATTCGCGCGCTCGTGGGTCGTCAGCAGAGCCATCGGCGCGAGCAGAGCGAACTTCTCCCAGAGCATGGTCGCCTCGTCTTCGCGTAGACGGACGTCCACACCGGTGTCGCGAAGCCGCGCGGCAAACTCTTCGACTGTCTCGCGGTTGCCGGGGGTGGAAGCGATGTCGACGGCAGCAAACGGGCTCGTGTGTCGCACAACGCCTGGCGCGACCCGCGCGGTCTCGATGCGGATCGTCGCGGGGACCACGCGGTCCGGGGGATAGACATCTCGCAGCAGTTCGACATGCTCGAGGCCGTTGAGAAACGGAATGACCAGACCATGTCCCAGCTTCCCGGCAGGGACACGGTCCAATGCCTCGTGCAGCTGCATCGCCTTGACAGTGATCAGACACGCGTCGACTGGGTGCTCAAGCCCCGTCGCCGTTCTCGGCGTGGTCTCGAACGTTCCATACCGCGCACTCTCCAGGCGCAGCCCGGAACGTGCTATCGCGCGGGCTGTCTCGTCCCCCGCCAGCACCAGCACCGAGCTGCCGCCTCGCGCCAGCAGCGCGGCCAGAAACCCGCCCACGCCTCCGGGTCCGAGCACCGCGACCCGGTAGTCCGTGGCGGGCGTGTTCACACCCAGCGCTCCTCGGCCAGGCCGCGGACGTCGACCTCGAGATTGAGGGTGTCGACCGGAGGCCGCGAAAAGAACCAGCGCAAGCCGGGCCGGGCCATCTCGGCGAACCGTGGAAGGCCCTGTGCCGCGAACAGCTGGTGGTCCGCGCGGCGGCCGTAGAACTGTGACTCCGTCGCGTCATCCCACGTGACGCCGAGCGCGGACATTCGCTCATGCATCGTGCCGGCCATGCTCGTCCAGTAACCGGCCAGGCCACCCTCGGTCCCGGGAGCCTCGGGCGCACCTGAGATCACGAAATTGGCTCGCGGCCCCTGACCTTCGATCGTGTGGCAGAAGGCATGTAGGGCTGGCTCCGGCGGTGGGTCGATCTCGGGGGCGACGTTGGTGCGCGCGGTCGGCACATGGCCTTCCACCTTCAAGCCCCAGCGATCGTGTTGGGCAACGTAGGGGCGGTTGAAGGCATCGAATTCGTCAGGCGTGAGCGGTTTCGGGATGCGCAGCTCCATCGCGCAGAGCGCGGCCATCGGCCGCCCCAAGCCCGCAAGGGTTGCCTCGACGAGCCTGAACCCATCCGCCAGCGCCGTGGCGTGGGGAAGGCGGACGCGCACGATCCGGTAGCCTGGCTCCGCCGCCACGCCGTCCGAGAAAGGGCCATCTGCAGCCAGGAACCGGAAACCTCCAGCCGACCTCATCACCTTCACGGCATCAACCTCCCGAGACCTCCGGACGGTAGGTGGCGATCAAGACCCCGGTCGTGGTCGGATTGACTTCCTGGAGTCGCAGCGAGGCGCTGATGCCCGCGTCGAACAGGCGCTGTCCGGAACCCAGGACAAGCGGATGTATGAGAAGGATGTATTCATCGACCAGCGCAGCGCTCATGAGGGATCGCACCAGCTCGCCGCTGCCGAGCACCATCAGGTCCTTATCCAGACGATGCTTCAGCTCGGCCACGGACCTCAACGCGTCGCCCTTGAGCAGCGTCGAGTTGACCCAGGGCAGAGGCTCGCTCAGCGTCCTCGAAGCAACATATTTCTGAGCTTTGTTCAGGGCCTCGGTGAAGGGATTGTCAGTTCGGTTGGGCCAGACCTGGAAGAAGTCCTCGTAGGTTCGCCGCCCAAGCAGAAGGCCCTCTGTCGTGCCCGCATACCGGCCGACCATGCTGCCACTCACCGAATCCGCATAGCGGACGCCCCAGCCACCGTGCTCGAAGCCGCCGCGCGTGTCTTCGTCCGGCCGCCCGGGTGACTGCATCACCCCGTCGAGCGTCAGGCTCATGAACACGACCACCCGCCCCATTCACGAATACAGTACTGAAGCGTGGTTTCACGATGACGGTCGATGAGTTCGTGCAGAAGAAGGTCCAGCCCGAGCTACGCGACCTGGTCGCTGAGGTCCGGGCGCTGATGCGGCTGCACGCACCACAGGCCGAGGAGCTGATCAGCTACGGCATCCCGATGTACAGGCTTAAGAAGCCGATCGCGTGGATCACGCCGAGCCAGTCAGGCATCACGCTCGGATTTCGAGAGGGCACTCAGTTCGAGGACAAGTACGGGCTCCTGAAGTCCGCGTCGCGCCATTCGAAAAACATCCGCATGCGGACTTTGAAGGACCTCGACCGCGCAGCGATTCGCGACTACATCCGCCAGGCCGTGGAGCTCGACACCCGGTAGCGGTACGTTGGGTGTGATGGACGCTTACATCTGCGCCACCTGCGGTGTCCAGCACGAACCGAGCGATGAACCGCCCGACCACTGCGTAATCTGCGAGGACGAGCGGCAGTACGTGGGATGGTCGGGGCAGCGATGGACCACGCTCGAAGAGCTCAGGGCGGGTCATAGAAACGAGATCCACGATGATCTGGGCCTGACCGGAATCGGGACCAAGCCTGCAGTTGCTATCGGACAGCGCGCCTTGCTGGTGCAGTCGTCGGCGGGCAACCTCCTGTGGGACTGCATCACGGTCATCGATGACGCGACCGTCGATGCGGTGCGGAAGCTGGGCGGCCTTCGGGCCATCGCCATCTCGCACCCGCACTACTACTCGTGCATGGTCGTGTGGGCGAAAGCGTTCGACGTTCCCGTGTACCTTCACGCCGCCGACCGCCGATGGGTGATGCGGCCGGATGCGAAGATCGAGCACTGGTCCGGCGAGACCAAGGAGCTGTGGGACGGAATGACCTTGATCCGCGTGGGGGGCCATTTCGACGGTGGCACGGTCATGCACTGGCCTGGGGGAGCCGAAGGCCGCGGCGCCCTGCTCGCGGGGGACCTGCTTCAGGTCGCCCAGGATCGGCGCTGGGTCAGCTTCATGTACAGCTATCCCAACTACATCCCGCTGCCCGCGTCCGAGATCGACCGCATCGTCGCCTCGATCGAGCCTTTCGCGTTCGATCGCATCTATGGCGCTTGGTGGGATCGCAACGTGGCCTCGGATGCCAGCGCGGCGGTGCACCGTTCGGCCGAGCGCTACAAGAAGGCCCTGACTAGACGGCTCTGAGCAGTCAGGCACCCGCCTTCGCGCGCAGCCAGATCGACCATGGCTGCACGCTGGCGACGGTGAGAATCGTGCCTGCCCATGGATCCCTCGCCAGGCGGGCCCGGATGTCGGATTCGCTCGTCACCTTGCAGACGAGCACGCTCTTCTCTCCGTTCACGTCTCCGACGGGGCCGCCCAGAAGAACGATGCCCTCGTCGGCCAGCTGGTCCATGAACCTCGCGTGCTCATCCCACCCGGCCTGGTCCCGCCGTCCACGCCCGGGGTCCCACGCCGGGCCGCGCACATGCTCGACGAGGAAGTAATCGGCCACAACACAGTCTAAGAACGCAGGGGTTCAGTGAATACGGATGATGCTGTCGAACTCCGAAAAGTAGCGCGGGATCACCGACAGCTGGAATGTCTTGAGGATCGAGCCGGCAGGCTCTCGCTCGAGCAGGAACTTGAAGCTGCGCATCACCAGCCGCTCCACATCAGCGCTCGAGCTCCCATCACCCCACCGCTCGAGATCTGCTGCAGACACTGTCACCGTGTGCTCGGTGGTTGAGTCCCCGACGACAACCCTGACATCACACGTCCAGTGATCGTCCTCCGGCTGCACCCGCACGGAGACGGCTGGGCTCGTTATGGACCGGTTGCCTGCGTATCGCAGCGTGCCGTCGCCGCCTTCGAGATGGCAGCGATGTCGGCACCGAGGGTCTTGCTGGCCGTCTTGTAGCGAGATACCGCCGTCGAGAGCTCGGTCTTCTTGTTGTCTGCGAATGCCTTTACCGCGAGAGTGATCGCAGCGTCCATTCCCGTCAGCTCGCCCCTCACCCTGGCCACCTGCGTCGCGATGCAGGATGGAATCTGAGCATGGTCGATCATCAATTCGACGCCCTTGACCTGGGCGAGCGCAGCGGCAGCCGCGTTCTGGCAGCTGGATGTGATGTTGACGCAGGTCTCGTTGAAGAGCTGTAGAGCCGGCCACACCTTCGACATCGCGGGCGTCACCTGGTAGGTGAAGAATCCGTCGGCACGCGCGTAATCGGAGCGAACCGACAAGGGCGGCGGCGTCGGCGATGGTGTGGCGGCACGAGGCGGCTCGGGGGCTGCGACAAAGTAAGAGGCGATCAGCGGGCCCCAGGCGCTGATGAGGCCGAACAGCACGAGCACCGCCAGGAGGCCGCCGGCCACGTACATGCCGTAGCTCATCTTGCTTTTCGGGGCGCGTTCCCACAGGGGCACGTCAGTACTGGGCGGCCCGTACTGGATTGCCGGAGCTGGCCGCGCCTGAACTACCACCGGCAAGGGCGCCACCGGCTGGTCGGCAACCGTTACGTGGATCTCGTTCCAGGACGGAAAGACGGAGCGATGACCCGCATCCGATGCGCTGGCCACGGCGACCCATTTCTGGCCGTCCCAGAAATATTTGCCGTCAGGCGACATCATCGGCGGTTGTGCGGGCGGGCTGGGCTCGCTGCTCACGGGAGGTCAATCTAGGGCGCGTATTCGGCCCTCTCTCGCGATTAAGCCGTTAAGAGTTGTTAAGGCGCGGTGCGAGGACGCTTGCCGAAGAGGGCCCGCAGCTCCTCTTTGGCCCGCTCGAGCCGGTCCTTGCGTTGCCTGGGGAGGGTCTTGCCCGCGCGGTTGATGTAGAAGGTCAGCATCGACATCGCGGATCGGTAGGGATCCGATTTCCGCCGCCGGCTCCGCTCAGCCGAGCGTTTCAGTGACTGCGCGATGGCACGTGGGCTGCTCATGGTGAAGACGGACTCCTCGAGGTCGAGCGCGTTGCTCCTCTCGGTCACCTCCTGTGACCAGCGTTTGCTCTTAGGGGACATGCACGGGAAACGATGTTGTGTGGATGGCTACTCGATGCCGCAGAACCCGCTACGTTCGTAGCCATGGTCCGGCTGGAGTCGGTGCGTAGAAAGTCGGGTGGCCGCATCCACCTGACGCCACGAATTCCAAAGACCGGTCCGGTGACAACCCTCTGCGGCCAGGTTCTCGGTGATGGGGCGTACACGGGCACTGAATCGGTGGCCGACTGCGCGAACTGCATCCGCCGCTCGCGCGACCAGAGCCGGATCTCGTCGGCCTTCTTCGAGCAGGAGGAGGGTTCTGAGCTGTTGAGGCTCTCGCTCGAGCAGGCGCGCGGGCGTGAACGGCCTGCCCGCCAGGGCTCCGCGGCGGCGGCGAAACCGGCAGAGCGACGCCCTGTGCTCCGTGTAGTCCCTTCCACCCCGGAGGTGCCGAGTGAGCTTGGGGAGCTGGTCACGGACGGCTTCAAGGGCGCCGGACCGGGAGTGTGGCGCAGCCCTGGTGGGGTCTTGGTCCGGATGGGAGGACCGAATCGCGATCGCTTCGCCGAGCTCGTCTACGAGGGGCAGGTGGTCGCGACCCGCGAAAGCGGCGGCCTCCGCATCAAGGCCGGCGACGTCGAGGTCACGCCCTCCCGCGACGGCATGAGGGTTCGAATCCGCCGCTAGGTCAGCCACCGCCGCCCGGTACGGCCGGGTAATTGCGCGGGTGAGGGGTGCGCCCCTCCCCCGCGGGACCCCCTCCCGTGGGTTGCAGACCACGATCGGCAGGCGATTTGGAAGGTGAGACGATGGGGACGGCCGGGATAAACCCGGCCTACCTGCAACGCGTTGTCCCTTGAAGCAGGATCCGGTACGCCCGGGTACTTTCCCAGACCCGCGCGCTTTACCTAGTCAGGGACATGAGGGCGGCCCGGCAGATCGTCTCGTCGGCGGGAGCCATCTTGTTGGTCGCCGGGCTTGCGGCGATCCCCCTCAGCGCGACTGCCACCACCCTGCCTCTGCTCACGACCTGTCAGAGCAAGACCGACACGGCCGACAGCTTCGCCTACCGGTTCTGCTCGGCCTACGTGCCCACGTTCGACGGCGTCCGTCTCGACGTCGACCTCACTCTTCCGGCCACGGCCACGCCGGCGGGGGGCTTTCCGCTGCTGGTGATGATGCACGGCTGGGGCAACTCCAAGACCGACTGGGAGAGCGCCGACTTCTGCGACAACGGGTCAGCGGACAGGTGCAACTACAACAACCTCGCGTTCGCTCACCGCGGATACGCGGTCCTGAACTACAGCGCTCGCGGATTCCACGGCTCATGCGGCCCCGGCAGCCCGAACGCCGCCACCGCCGCTTGCGCCATCGGGTGGACTCATCTCGCGGATATGCGCTACGAGGTGCGCGACACGCAGTTCCTTTCGGGCCTGCTGGTCGATGCCGGCGCGGCCCAGCCGGCGATCGCAGTCACGGGTGGCTCGTACGGGGGCGGACAGTCGTGGCTGCTGGCGCTGCTCGCCAATCGCGTGATGGCCGCAGATGGAAGCCTTTCGCCTTGGGCGTCTCCCAGCGGAGTTCCGATGCGGATCGCCGCGGCGGTGCCCAAGTATCCCTGGACCGACCTCGTCGACGCCCTCACTCCGAATGGTCGTGCGTCGGACGGGATCCTGTCGCCGAACGGGGATCGACTTTCCCCTTATGGGATCGAGAAGAAATCGTTCGTCGATTACCTCTACGCGAGCGGGGCATCGAGCGCCAGGTATGCGGCCCCCGGACAGGACCCGACTGCCGACCTGACCACCTGGTACCACGAGATCAGCGCCGGCGAGAATCCAGCGCAGGGGACCTATGCGCCCGGAATCATCAATCAGATCGCGCATTTCCGATCGCCGTACTACCAGGACTCGTTGATCTCGACCGACGTCGCGGCCGGGACCGAGACCCCGGTGTTCGACATCCAGGGCTGGACCGACGACCTCTTCCCACAGGTAGCGGGCGCATCGATGATCGAGAAGCTCAGGGCTGCGAACGCCGCGTGGCCCGCGTTCCTCTATGCATCCGACCTCGGTCACCCGCCCGCCAACAACATGAAGTTCTCCGAATGGCGGGTGATCAACGGGCAGGCCGCAGCCTTCATCGACCGCTACATGCGCCCGGGCTTCGGCCGCACTCCGCACTGGATCTATTCCGAGCAGGTAGTGACCTGCGACGACCAGCCCGGACAGGTGTTCGGAAGCTTCGCCCTGGGCTCGATCGCTTCGGGCCGAATCGTCCTCAAGTCGAAGGAGGCCGGGCACGCTACTGCGTCGGCGCCGTCCGATGAGGCGGCCGGCACGGCGACTGATCCGCTGGCGTTTTACATCTCCAACGGAGGGCGTGGCGGCTGCATCAAGGTGCCGGGAGCGCCCGCCGCCAACGGCGCGATGACCTCATGGACGTTCCCCGTCTGTGCCCCCTTCACGCTGGTTGGCGAGCCCGCGCTGAAGGTCAGCGCGAACTTCACCGGCACGGACGCCGAAATCAACTCCCGGCTTTGGGACGTCGCCCCCGACGGCAGCCTGACGCTCGTCACGCGTGGGATGTACCGGTGGAGCGGCTCGTCGGGCGCCGCATCGGCCACCTACTCGCTGATCGGCGGGGCCTGGACGTTCGGCTCCGGACACAAGCTGCGGATCGAGGTGACCCAAAACGACGCGCCTTACATGCGCCTCGACAACTACGCGTCGGCGATCAGCTACTCATCGATGAGCCTGACGCTCCCCATCCGGGGCGCTTCGATCACCTGCTAGCCCGGGGGGTAAGCCCCGCTCAGTGCTTCGGCGACGGGCTCGACTTGGCAGCAGGACTGCTGCTGGTCTTGGCGCCCGGCGTCGGCGTGTGCTTCGCGCTCGGCGACGGTGTCTGGGTGCGCGCGGGTGACGCGATCTGGGGCGCGCCCGCCGCGACATGTGAGTTGAATCCAGGCCATCTGTAGCCGGCTGCATGCGCGACGAACACCGCCAGCAACACGAGCACGACCATCAGGACGACCAGGCCAAGCAGCTCCCACTCGAACTTGCGCGCCATGAGCAGCCACCGGGGAGCTGACTGCGCGCCGGGAGGCGCCCACCCGCAGATGGGACAGCGGCCGTCCGTGTAGCGAGGGTCGAAGCTCCACCGGTCCAGCTCGCAATACGCGCGCCCGTGCTTGCGCCTTCCCGCCGTCCAGGCCGCGAGCGGGCGCCGGGCGATCAAGGCGAGAGCACCTCATCGGCGACCTCTTCCACCGGAGCGTTGCGGGCCCAGACCCAGGCCGCAGCGGAGCCGAGCACGAGCGCCTCGAGGGTCAGGAACAGGAGCACCAACGGCCACCAGCGGTTGGAGAAGATGGCGTGGGCGACATTGGCTGCAGTGTTCGCGCCCAACCCGTTGTCACCAGGAGGTCCGTTGAATCCGAAGTCGCCGCCGCCGAAACCGAACGAGCCGATTCCGAATCCGGGCGCGCCGCCGCCGGTGCCCGTGCCTGCGTCCGCGTAGCCCTCGCCGAGAACGTACTCGGTCTGCTGCTGGGGAACGCCAGGTCCAGGGGTTGGATGTGTGACGAGGATGTGCAGGCCGCTGGCGCTGGCGACGCCATGCGTGCCGCTGACGGTCTTGGTCGGCGTGACTGTGAAGATCTTGAAGTAGGTCACGTCCGCGCCCGCCCCACAGGACGACTCGTGATAAGCGGTCAGCTGCGGCGGGGTCGGAATCGGGGGCGGGGTGGGGATCGTCGGCCCGCCGGGGACGGTGGTTCCCCCTGGCAGGGTGGTCCCGCCTCCAGGGGTCGGTGCTGCCGGGCAGGAGACCGTCTTCCCCTGGATCGTCACGCCCTGGTCCGAGACAGAGATCGGCTGGCCGTTGCCGGTGACCTCACCGACCAGCACGAACGCATCGGCGGTCGCATTGCTGTTGGTCGCGGTGGCGACTGTGTCGACGACCACCTTGGAAACCTTTATGGGTCCGAGCACGAAGTTGTCGACCTCCGAGTGCGTGGTCACGGTCAGCGTCCCGCCCGGGCTCACGATCGTGTGGCTCTCACCGGTCGCACCGCCGAAGGGTTGTGTCCCCCCGCCCGCGTAGTACCCGAAGGCATTGGCTCCGAGCTCGGCTGCGTCGCTGTTGGCGCGCGCCGAGGGGCACGTGCTCTGCCCACCGCACGTGTCGACATGGTCGCTTTGGGGGCCACCCGGATAGGTGGAGTTGGCGTACGGAACCTGGTTGTTCGGGTTCTGGCAGGCGCTCGGCGGAGGTGGCGGGTTGCCGGCGCTGCAGCCCGAGTTGTACTGCGAGCCCACAGTCGCGGCTAGCGGACCGCTGTCCGAGAACGTCGCGCGGGCGGCGGAAGCCGGAGAAGCGTCCTGCTCCACCTGCGCCAGGGGGTAGTGATTGTTCACTGCACCGTTCTGGAAGTTGGGGAAGGCGGACGAGCCGCCGATCGTGTGCACACCCGTGCCGTAGCCATAGCTGACGTAGCTGCCGATGTTGGAGGGTGCCTGCGCCAGCGCGGTGGACGGAGTGGCAACCAGGGCCGCGAGCAGGATCGCTCCGGCCAGGCGGCGGGATATCACCTTCACTTCTTGACCTCCTCGAGGAGCTCGAGGGCGATCGCTCCCGCCGGACGACCCTCGCGCTCCGCGCGCTCCTCGAGCGCGCGCTTGATCTCCGCCGGCATGCGCATGGAAACGGTCTCCATGAGCTCCGGATGGACCACGTGCCCGTTTCCGTTGGCCGCAACCTCGATTGCAGTCTCCTCGCCTGCGGACGCAGAGCCGAGGTAGGAGCCGGAGATGAGCTTGCGGTCGCGCCTCAGCTCAGCCGCCGAAGCCTCGTGGGCGATGCTGCCGTGCTCGAAGATGTAGGCGCGGTCGGCAACCTGCAATGCGGATTGAACGAACTGCTCGACGAGCAGTACGGCGATGCCCTGGTCGCGGAACACGTGGATCATCTGGAAGAGCTGTTGCACGATGGTCGGCGCGAGGCCTTGCGACATCTCATCGAGCATCAGGAGGCGCGGCTGCGCCAGGATCGCGCGAGCCATCGCGACCATCTGCTGCTCACCACCGGACAGCGTCCCCACAGCCTGGCGGCGGCGCTGCTGGAGGCGCGGAAAGACGTCATAAGCAGCCTCGATGTGAGCCTTCGAACCCGTCGAATCCAGCGCCAGCCTGAGCGTGTCCTCAACGCTCAGGCGCGGGAAGAGTCCGCGTCCTTCTGGGATGTGCGCGAGGCCCATGCGAGCGATCGCTTCTGGACGCGAACCGGTGATGTTGCGGCCGGCGAACCTTACGCGTCCAGACCGAGCGTGGATCACGCCTGAGATGGCGCGCAGGGTGGTCGTCTTGCCCGCGCCGTTGGCGCCTATGCACGCGACCACCTCGCCCGCGTGCACGTTGAGGGCGATGTCGCGGATCACCTCGAGCCGGCCGTAGCCGGCGGCGAGGCCGGTCACCTCGAGCAGCGGCTCACCCCGTGCCGCCAACACCTGCGATTCGGTCTCGCTGGAGGCGGCGGGCACGACAGTGGCGGCGGCCTCGGCGCTCTCGCCGTCGTGAACGGGGCCACTCGAGCGGACGATGATGGTCGGCTCCTCGACAGTCTCGGCGCCAGACTCAGACAGCTCGGGACTGGCCTCACCCAGATAGGCGGCGATGACCTTTGAGTCATTGCGAACCTCGGCCGGCTTGCCCCGAGCAAGCACCTTGCCGAAGTCGAGCACGTAGATGTAGTCGCAGACCTTCATCACGAGGCTCATGTCGTGATCGACCAGCAGCATCGAGACGTGGAAGCGCTCGCGCACCGTGCGCAGCAGCTCGGCCAGGTGCTCGGTCTCACCGGCGTCGAGGCCTGCTGCAGGCTCGTCCAGCAGCACGAGCTTTGGACGCATGGCGATCGCGCGCCCCAGCTCCACGCGTCGTTGGATCCCGGCAGGCAGATCACCCGCCAACCGGTTGACGAAGGGATCCAGCTCGAGCACGTGAAGGATCGCCCGTGCGCGCTCCGCTGCCGCCCGCTCGGCGTAGTGCGAGAAAGGCAGGCCGAGCGCATCGCTCAAGGTGTTGCGGTTGCCCGCCGCATCGATCGGAAGCTCGAGATTCTCGAGGACCGTCATCGAGTCCCAGAGCTGCAGGTTCTGGAAAGTTCTCGCGATGCCACGACGCGCACGCTCGTGGGGGGGAGCAAAACGTAGTGAACGACTCTCGAAGAAGATGCTGCCCTCGGTCGGATTCAGCAAGCCTGAGATGCAGTTGAACAGCGTGGTCTTGCCGGCTCCGTTCGGTCCGATTAGGCCCAGGATCTCGCCGCGATTCAGGTCGAGCGAGACGCCTTGAAGCGCGACCAGACCGCCAAATCGCATGCCCACGTCGCGGACGCGCAGCATCGTCATGCCGGCGCCTCCCGTGCCGGCTTGCGCTGCGCTGCACCCCGGGCATGAAGGAGCTTGGCGCGCATATCGCCCCACACTCCGTCGGGCAGAAGAATGAGCTGCAAGATGAGCAGCACGCCGACAGCGATCTGGAACCAGTCGAACGAGATGTCGTAGTTGAAGCGGTTCATGAAGGTGCCGTGTCCGTACCGGGTGAGCACGTCGGGCACGACGGCCATGAACAAACCACCGAGTGCCGCCGCAGGCACGTAGCGAACTCCCATCAGGACTCCGATCGCGGCCAGCTGCAGGGAGGTGAACACCCAGAACGGCTGCGGGCTGACCGAGCCTGCGATAAGTGGATAGAACGACCCGCCAAGTCCCGCAATACCGGCTGACATCGCAAAAGCGAGCAGCTTGTACCGGGTGAGGTTGACCCCCATCGTCGAGGCCGCAACCTCAGAGTCGCGGATGGCGCGCAGCCTCCGGCCCGCGCCCGACTGATGAAGGTTGACCATCAACACCGAGACGAGACAGAAGAGCGCCAGCAGCACGTCGTAGGCCGCCAGCAGGTGTTGCGAGGAGTCAACCTTGATGCCGAGCAGATCGGCGCTCGTGACCTGCCATCCCCCAGTGCCGCCGGTGAACCAGTCGAAGATGTGGTCCTGGAATACGTAGCGGTCGAACACCAGGGCGATGCCCAGGGTCACGATCGCGAGGGTGATCCCGTGCAGGCGCAGCGCCGGCAGCCCGACGATCACGCCCAGGATGGTGGCAAACACGACACCGATGACGATCCCGAGCAGATAGCCGCCGTGCATGCTCGAGACGGTCATCCCGGCCCCGTAGGCGGCGACGCCGGCGAAGGTGGCTTGACACAGCGAGACCTGCCCCGCATAGCCGGTCAGAAGGACCAGGGAAAGGATGCCGAAGCCCCAGATCAGGGCCAGCGCGGCGTCGAACTGGAAAGCCTGGTCGAGGCCGACGGGCAAGCGGGCCAGAATCGCGAAAGCGACGATCGCAACCGCGAAGCGGACGATGTGGCCGGGCATCATTTCGCCACTCCGGGTAGACCGCGTGGCGAACGGACGATGAGCACCGCCAGGATCACCAGGAGGGCGATCAAGCGCGGGAACCCGAGCGACTGAATCCAGATCGTGGGATAGGTCTCGAGGAGCCCGAGCATGAACCCGCCCAACACGGTCAGCGGCAGCGATACCAACCCCCCGATGAGAGCCGCCGCGAGGGAGTCGACGATCAGGAGGGTGAGACTCGTCGTGTCGAAGTTGATGAAGGGCGTGATCAGGATCCCTGCCACAGCGGCGATGAGGCTTCCCAGCATCCAGCTGACGGCGCCAACGGTGTCCACACGGACACCCCACAGCGAAGCCGATGTCGGGTTGTCAGAAACGGCCCGCATCGCGCGTCCGAAAGCGGTGTAGCGCAAAAAGGCGGCCAGACCGAAGGCAAGCCCCAGCGCGACCGCCACGATGACAACGTAGTTGGCGCCGATCGGAACGCCGGCGACCTGGCGTGTCCAGTCCTGCGGCGCGATGTAGATCGGGAGGTGGTACTGGTTGTTCTTCCAGATCAAGGAAGCGGTCGACTGAAGCGTCAGCAGGACGCCGATCGTAATCACCGCCTTGACGATCTGCGGGCGGTTGCGCACCCAGCGGAAAACCGCAAACTCGAGCACAAGTCCCAGGACCATCGCGAAGAGGAGTCCAACCGTGATCGCCTCCGCCGTCACCGCCCAAGGCGCCAGGCCCGGATGCGGCCAGCCGTAGAAGATCTGCCAGGCGACGAAGGTGGAGAACATGCCCATCGCCCCGTGGGCGAAGTTCAGGACTCCAGTCACGCGGTAGATCAGGACGATGCCCAGCGCGGCGAGGGCGAAAATCCCGCCGAGGCTCAGTCCGATGATCGTGTAGGCGAGGAACGTGCTCAAGCCAACCTCACGGGTCTAGCTGCAGATCCAGCCACTGGTCGTCGACCAAGTTCCGTGGGGGCTCTTATCCATGGTGTATGTGAAGCAGTGATTGGGGTCGTGGGCTCCAGGTCCATACGAGAGCGGCACCGACCAGCCTGTGTTGAACCCGTGCAGGGCATTGAGCTGCTGTATCAGCGTCGCCTGGGTCAGGTTGCTGCCCGCGGCCTTCGCGGCCGCCACGAACACCATGGCCGCAGTCCACGAGTGCTGTGTATAGATGTCGAGCGCCTGGAACTGTCCCGGGTAGAAGTGCTCGACAGCGCCCAGGTACTGGCGCACAGTCGGGTTGTTCTGGTGGTCGTAAGGCGACAGGAACGGGACCAGCGAGTGCGCGCCGTGGATCTCCTTGTCGTACGAACGCTGCACGTTGAACTTGTCGAGGCCGGCGCCCAGCACGTGCGGGTACCAGCCTGCCGCCTCCATCGCGTCGAAGAGGCGGTGGTAGCTGAAGGGGTCGAGGGCCGCGATCACGTAGTCGGGGCAGGTCGATGTTGAACCCGGCGGGCACTGATAGTTGGGAGCTGCGCCGCCGCCGCTGGGCCCGTGATGCGCATGCTGCAGGTTGAAGACGGTCGCCGTGTAGTTGGCCTGCGTCGCGGAGACCTCTTCCACGTCCGTGTAGCCGACCCCGTCAGCGGACAGCCGGTTGAGCAGGTTGGCCTCGACCGGATGCACCCACGGCACGTCGCCCAGGACGACCACTGCCGGATGCTTCGCGCCAAGAGCGCGCGCCTCATCGGCGATGGCGGTGCCGTACCGGTAGAAGTTGGCCGAGACCGGGAAGGAGAGGGAGTTCGTGTACTCGGCCGGCGTGCCCAGGCCTCCGATGACCGGTATGCCGTGGCTGGTGAGCGTGGGGATCTCATTGTTTTCCCCGAGCGGAGCCGTCAACCCGACCACCGCCAGCACGTGCTGCGAGATCATCTGTTCCGCGCACGCGTGGGCGGCGCTGGCGTCGTACTTGGAGTCGCACCAGACGTACTGCACCTTGCGGCCATTGATCCCGCCCTGGGCATTGACGAGCTGCATGTAGGCACGCACCGTGTCGCGCTCGACCGACGAGTCGACGGGACCGGTGATGTCGAAGAAGCCGCCGATCGTGATCGAGCTTCCGCTGACCCCCGACTGCGACTGAGAGCTGGACCCTGTGCCGCCAGAGGTTGCCTGGGAGTTGCTACTTCCTCCGCCGGGCACATTGGCGGTCGAGCCCGCCACCTCGCCCTGGGGTCCGAAGCCGCCCACCCCGCCTTGTGTGAAGGCGAGCACCGTCATCACGCCGAGCACCGAGGCGACTACCACGGAACCCGCGAGCAGTGCGACCGCTATTCGTTCCCGGAGGCTGCGAGCTACCACGGAATCCTCCGTAATCGAGATTCGAATTCGGGGCGCCCTGAATCCGGCGCTATTGCCCCTTAAAGGTGGATACGCCCCAGTACCGGGAAGTACTCAAACCCGCCGGCCGATTGACCGCCGTCCTGGCGAGCGGGATCATTTGCGGCGGTGCCGTCCCCCCTTCTGATCGCACTCGTCGTGACGGCAGCCCTGCTCCTGGGGATCGGGGTCCAGTACAACGGCCTCGTCCGGAGGCGGAACCGGGTCGACTCGACCTGGAGCGACATCGACGTCCTGCTGCGCCGGCGCCACGACCTGGTGCCAAACCTGGTCTCGAGCGTCCAGGGCTATGCGACGCATGAGTCGGCGACGGTGCGCAGCGTCACCGAGGCGCGAGCCGCGGCCATGAGCGCACCCGGCCCGTCCGGCATCGGCCGCGCGGAGACCAACCTCTCAGACGGCGTCCGCACCCTCATCGCCGAGGCCGAGACCTACCCGCAGCTGAAAGCAAGCGCGGCTTTCATCGACCTGCAGGACAAGCTGACAGCCACCGAGGACGGGATCGAGCACGCGCGCCAGTTCTACAACGACTCCGTCTACGGCTACAACACCGCGGTGCAAACACTGCCGGGGAGCCTGATCGCGGGTCCCTTTGGATTCCGGCTGCGCGAGTTTTTCCAGGCAGCCGGCGCCGAACGCTCGGCCGTTCAGGTCAAGACGTGAGCTCAGACGAGCTGCTCATGGCCGCCAGCGCCGCCTGCAGCGTCGCGTTCTACATCGGAGCAGGGCTCGTTCACATGGTCCGCCGTCCGCAGGTTCCGCCCTCCCTGCCTGCGACCTCGGACCTCGGGTCGGAGAGCCCAGCCGTCGCCAACCTGCTTGCCAATGGCGGTGAGCTGACACCCGAGGCCGTGCCTGCGACCCTGCTGGACCTGGCCGCACGCAGAGCCATCCAGATCGACGAGAAGGAACCTCGTGTGTACGAGGTCCGAATCGGCTCACCACCTCCGGCGGGCCTCACCGCCTATGAGTCCCGCGTCATCAGCCTGCTGCGCCAAAAGGCATCTGGCGGCGTCGTGCCTGCCGCCGCATTGACCACAGGTGCAAGCGGCGAGGCGAAGAGCTGGCATGTCTCCTTCAACCGCGAGGTGGTCAGTGAGGCGCGGAAGCTCGGCTTCACGAAACCACGCTGGCCGCCGCAGGTGCTGAGCGCGCTGGGCCTGCTGCTTTTCGGCGCCTTCGTGCTCGTCGCGCTCGCCGCCAACGACGACAACCACCTGAACGCGCTGTGGGTCGGAACGCTGACCCTGGCCCTGGTCACGATCGGAATCAGCAACAGGATCCTTCGCGACAATGCGCAGCTGGTGACCACAGCAGGGCTTCCCAAGCAGGCCCGGTGGCTCTCGCTTCGCAAGTACCTGCACGACGACGAGCTCTTCGCGACTCTCCCACCGACAGCTGTCGTAGTCCGTGAACGCTACCTTGCGTACGGCGCGGCGCTCGGGGTCGCCGCTGCCGCGGTCCGGGCGATGCCGATGGGCTCCGAGAGCGACAGCCGAGCCTGGAGCAGCTACGGAGGACACTGGCGCCAGGTCAGCGTCTCGTATCCGAAGGTGTGGCCGCCCGCCTACGGCGCCTCACCCGGCGAGTCGATCTGGCGCGGCGTCAGGCTCGGCAGCGTCGCAGCAGTCTACCTGTGGGTCTTCGCACAGCTCCTGCCGCACCTGTCATTCACGCAGCGAGCAGACCAGCTCACTCGTGACCTGTCCGCGGTCGCCGTGCTCGGTGCCGCGATCGCGCTGGTGGTGTTGGGGACCGGCCTGTGGCTGCTGCTCGCCGGGCTGATCTCGCTTGTGGGCACGGCCCATGTCACCGGCGACGCGGTCCGGCTGCGCAGGTTCGGGAGCGAAGCGTCGATCTGCTATCTCGCGGTCGACGATGGGACGCGAGACCGCATTCGCGCCTGGAAGGTGCGGCCGGCAATCTACGATGCGCTGACCGAGTATTCGACGGTCACGGTGTCCGTCACGCCGCTTTTGAGCTACGTGCGCCACGTACACCGAGCCGGCGTCCCGGTCGCAAGCGCCGCAGCGCCGGCACGAGTCTGAAGCCGCGGATCTCGGACTCGTTTACCTGGCCGTTTCACGGCCATTGGCAGGGGAAGTGGGCGATCGGCATGGTGATGGTGCTGCTGGCGCCCTTCGCGTTCATCCCCCTCCTCGGGTACGCGGTGCATGCGACACGCTCCGCCGCCGGCGCTTCAAGTGCAGGCCCGCCGCCATGGCGCCTCAGCGCGCGGTTGCTCGCGGACGGAGTGTTGATGTCGGCAGTGCTGGTTGTGACGACTGCTCCGTTCGCGATCCTTTTGTTCCCGCTGGCCGGTGCGTTTCACAACCCGAACCTGTGGCGAGCGACTGGAGCGCTGCTGGATGTCGAGGCCTATGTGACTGCCGCCTTCATCGTCGCGCTTCCGTGGGGCGCGCTTCTGCTGCTGCTCATGCCGCATGCGACAGTCCGTTTCGCAGTTACACAGAAGGCCCGGCACCTCTTCGACTTCGGCAGCTCGATCCGCAGCGTCCGCCGAGAGTTCGCCGCATGGAACGTTGCCATCGCCGCGATCGTCACCGCGTGGGCGGTCGGCCTGGCCTGCGTGGCGCTCCTGTGCATAGGCGCCTTCCCCGGCGTCTTCTACGCCATCCTTGTGAGCGCACATGCCGCAGCCACGCTCCATCCAGAGGGTGAGAATCCATCCGCTGGGTGACACTGCGCTGCTCGCGGTGCTGGGTTCGCGTCTCGACACAGCACTGAACACCCGCGCGATCGGCCTCGCCTCCGCCCTGCGCAAGCGCCGCGACGTGCGCCAGGCAGTGGCGGGCTACGCGAGTGTGACAGTGCACTTCGACCCCGACCAGACGACGCTCGAGTCGCTGGGCGCGGCCATCAAACGGCTCGCCGTCCGGCGGCCGAAGGAACCCATCCCCGGACGGCTGCACCGGATCCCCGTCGTCTACGACGGCGTCGACATGCCGGAGGTCTCGGACTCCCTCAATCTGTCACCCCGCGAGATCGTCGCGCTGCATACCCGTCCCATCTATCGCGTCTTCCTCGTGGGCTTCGTACCAGGCTGGGCTTATCTCGGCCCGCTTCCTGAAGAGCTCGAGCTGCCTCGCCGCCGCGTGCCGCGGACGCATGTGCCCGCCGGCTCGGTTGCGATCGCCGGCCGGCAGACAGGTATCTACCCGATGCAGGTTCCAGGCGGTTGGCACCTGATCGGCAGGAGCTCTGTGAAGCTGTTCCTCCCCAACTCCGATCCGCCATGCCTCTTCCGGGCGGGCGATCGAGTGAAGTTCTTCGCGGCCGCCCTTGACTGAGGTCCTCCGGGTCGTCGATCCCGGGCTGCTGACGACGATCCAGGACCTCGGCCGCCCAGGCGCAATCGCGTCCGGTGTTCCGCCGGGAGGAGCCATGGACCGCTTCGCCCTTCGGGCGGCGAACCTGCTCGCCGGAAACGAGCCGAATGACGCTTCACTCGAGTGCACACTGCGCGGGCCCCAGCTGGTGGCGGAGCGGCCATGCGTGATCGCGATCACAGGTGCTGACTTCGATCCGCGTCTCAACGGCGAGCCGCAGCCGATGTGGGCCACGCTGTCCCTTGCCGCCGGAGACGCACTCACGTTTGGGGGCCGTCGAATTGGTGCCAGGACGTATATCGCCGTTGGGGGCGGCCTCGACGGCGAAAGCTGGCTCGGCTCCCGGTCGACGAGCCTCATGACCGGCAAAGGCGGTTTTCACGGGCGTCCGCTGCGTGCCGGAGACCTCCTGTCGACCGTCGGCACGAGGACCACATATCCAGCTGAGCGCCGTGAGCTGGTTCCTGGCCTGCGCCCCGACTACTCCGATCAAAGCCTTGCCGCGGTGGCAGGACCCCACGTGAGACGGCTCGAACCTGAAAGCCGCCGAGCGCTTTTCTCCGCCACTTTCACAGTGAGCCCGGAGTCGGATCGCATGGGCTGCAGACTCAAAGGACCGGGCCTGCAGGCAAAGGCCGAGGAGCTGCTTTCCTACGGGCTGGTCGCCGGTGCCGTGCAGCTACCGCAATCCGGGCAGCCGATCCTTTTGATGGCCGACCATCAGACCGCCGGCGGCTATCCGGTGGTGGCGACTGTCGTGTCGGCGTCGATGCCGCGCGCGGCTCAGCTGGCCCCGGGGGACGAACTTCGTTTCATGGAGGTGACCCAAGCCATGGCTCGCCAACGAAGGCTTGCTCTCAGCTCGGCCCTGGCTTCTCTGTCCGCTCTCTGATCCAGCCGATGTGCTCGGCGTAGTGGTCGTAAGTGTTCGCCGCCACCGCGACCAACACCGGCTGGCGGTCTGAGCCTCCGCCACCGTCGCCGGGAAAGAAGGTCGCGTAAGGCAGCTCGAAGTCGGCTGCTGTCTTGCCGGCCAGCGCCTTCTTCAGCTGCGCATGGGCGTCTCGAAAGTAGCCCCACGCAGCCATCACCGAGTCGTCGCGATGCAGCTGCCAGACCACCGCGTTGACGTCGTCGATCTCCCGGCCGGCCCCTGCCGCACCCATTGCGGCCAGCTGGTCACGCCCTTCGAACAGGGCCAGCAGCCAGTGCTCCCAAGCACCGATGTGCACGAGATGGTCCTTGATCGACCAGCCATCAGGGCCCTGCGTCGCGAACTTCTTCTCATCCAGGCTGGACACCAGCTCGACCAGCTCCTGCCACGAGGACTCGATGCGGTCGCGAACCTGCTCGGCGTTCATGCGACCGCGATCCTCTTGGCCTCGGCGATCACGGCGTCGTAGTCCGGGAGCGGCTCCTCGCGCGAGCGCTCCCACGTCCAGCGAATCATGCCCTGGCGATCGATGATGAAGACAGAGCGCTTCGCCATCCCGGAGTAGCCCTCGACGTCGTCACGCCGGACCCCGTAGGCGGTCACCATCTTCCGTTCGAAGTCGCCGATGAGCTCGTAGGGCAGACCCCCCAGCTCGTTGGCGAAGGCCTGATGCGAGAACACTGAGTCAACGCTGATGGCGTAGATGCCAATTTCGGCGGCGGCGGCGTCCTCGTACCTTGACCGGAACTCGGTCAGCTCGGTCCTTCAACCACCTGTGAAATCCAGCACGTAGAACAGGAACACGAGCGCCTTGTGCTTGGCCAGCGCATCGGCAAGCGTGATCTCGTGGTTACCGGTCGTAGGCAGCTTGAACTCCGGCGCCTTGTCCCCAACCTTCAGCACGGAAAAAGTCTATCGGGGGTCGGGACTGAGGACGTACCAGCCGTCTTTCGTGGCGCCGACCACGCGATATCCACCCGAGAGCGGTCCGCCCAGCGCGTCTCTCACAGCCAGCCGCCATCTGCGCGCCAGATCGGGCCGGTCACGCCGGACGGCGACGATGTCTGCGGGCACCTGGCAAAGCCCTATCGCACCCGGCGTCAGCTCGCGCCGGATCGGCTCTTCACCCGCGCCGGCCATCAGCGTTGCGACTGCGCCCTCGTCGATCAGGCGCCGGGCGTCAGCCTCTTCGGTCTCGCCGTGCGATGCCGCCTCAACCTTCCCGGCCTCCAGACTCCAGGTAACCAGGATCCGGTCCGACTCGTCGCCCGCGTTGATGCCGTCCTCCATCGAGCCATAGAAGTTGACGAGGTAGCTCGACGCCTCAGCACCAAGCTTGGTGAGGTTGAAGTACGCGTTACGCCGCACGAGCGGGTCGAACGTCCACTCGACTGTGCGGATGCCTCTGGCGATGCACCAGCTGCGCTGATGCTGCTTCAGAGCAAAGCCCAGTCCGCGCGCCTCGGTCTCGGGGGTGACGGCAAGGATGTGTGAGTGCAGGTGCAGCTCGCCCGGTGGATGCCCGCCCAGCCACCCCATCACTGCGCCGATGAGCCGGCCCTTCGTTTTCGCGCCGGCTACGTAGTTGCCCGAATGAGCGAGCGCGCGGAGCGTGTTCGAGTTGATCAGCGGCTCATCACGTGCGCCCCAGACCTTTGAGAACAGCTCCACGACCTGCTGCAGGTCTGCCACCTCGCTCAGCTCGACGATCTCGAAGCTCACCTGGTGAATCTAAGCGCGATCAGGCAAGTTGCCAGCGGCGCCCGGCAAGAAGCGAGGCGGATTGAGCCACGAGGGCGACCGCGATCGCGGCCGCGAAAGCGACCACGATGCCCTGGGTCACCAGCAGCGTTGAGAGCGACAGGAAAAAACCGGCGAACGCAAACAGACCCAGGAGCAGACCGCGGAGCACCGCGACCGCGGCTGCCTCGCTCTGAAGACGGTGCGCAAAGACCGCCAGCACCGCCGCATAGAGCGGAAAGGGTGCGAGCAGGCCGGCAAGCCTCGCGCCAAGCAGTGGCGCGGCGTAGGTGAGAGCGATCACAAATACTGTCGCGACCAGCATCCGCGCCGGGATATCCCACCAGGGAAGCGGAGAAGCCGGCTCTCGATCAAGTCGGACCTTCGGCATCAGGATCATGGCCATGACGAGGGCGCACACAGCCAGCAAGAAGGTCCATGCGCCGTCGAGGCGAAAGAGGTCGAGAAACCATGTCGCCCCGAGAAATGCGACGGTCGAAGCGGCCAGGCAGGCAGGCCAGGGGAATCTCATTCCGGTCCACGCATACGCCAGCGCAAACGCCGCCTGGGACATGGTGCCGGCAAGGATGCCTACCGACGCGTCGGCTGCGAAATGGACGCCTGGGTCCAGGGCGAGGAAGAAGGCTATCGGCCCTGATGTAAGCGGAATCCCGACCAGCCAGCCGCTCACCGCGGCGCCCCATCGGCGTCCCGCAAGGCTCGCCACTCCCACCAGCGCCGGGGTGACAAGAAGTTTGAGGAGGAACGCCTCCACCTAAGCGGGCGGGCGGCGAAGCGGACCGGTTTCGATGCCCGCACCCTTGAGAGCGGCGCGCACCGACGCGGCCACGGCTGAGGCGGCCGGCGTATCGCCGTGAATGCAGATGGTGTCGTACCGTCCCGACCCTGCCAGCGCAAGCGCCTGGGCTGTGGCCGCCTGCGGCGACAGCAGGGCACCGGCCTGGCCACGCGGTGCCAGGCTGCCGTCCGGCATCAAGGTTCGGTCGGCGAAACCCTCGCGGTAGACAGGGATCCCCACGCGCTCGGCCGCGAAAGCCAGCTCGAAACCCGGCTGACACATGACTCCAACCCCGTGCGTGGCCGCGATCCGAGCCAGGACGTCAGCCACCTCGCGGTCGCGCTGGCACCGATGGTAAAGAGCGCCGTGCGGCTTCACGTAGGCGATCGGCGCCACTGCGGCCAGTCCGGCGACTTGGAAGCTGACCAGCGCCTCGATCTCTCGCGCTGACAATCCCGCATCGACACGTCCG
>VBFO01000082.1 GCA_005881025.1 Chloroflexota bacterium
TGCGCAGGTTGTGGACGACGCCCTCCACCGCGCGGCTGTGGACGAGGTGGCGGTCGGCGTCGGAGAGCTCTAACTCCAAGCCGGTGCGTACCCGACGGCCGGCGATGGTATCGGTGAGCGCGAGGGCGAGCACGCAAACGATGCTGGCGAGCACATATCCGAGCACCGAGCCGTCTAGGAGATAGCTGATGAGCAGCGCCGCGAGTGCGAGATATCCAAAGGCCGCAAAGAACGGTCGGGTGAAGGTCTTCCGCACGACCTCGGTGACTGGTTCCCCGGTGCCAGCCCACAGCCCTGCAGAGGTAAAAGCGAGGTTGCAGACGATCAAGGTCAAAATGACGACGAGACGAGAAACCGGCGAGGCGAGCACTGGATTTAGCGGGATTGCGACGAACGCCCCGACGCAGTTCGTCGCGCAGCTTACTGCTACGTTCGCATACATGCGCCAAAGGCCACGTCGCCATCCCATGACGACGGTGGCCGTTCCCACAAGGGTCGCGTTCAATGGGTTCAGGGTTAAGACGGCGGCCCAGCTGACAACACCGTTGAGGCTCAGCACTCCATGCTCCATCCGGACCTGCGGAATATTCATGAGCGCTCCCGCCAGCCACAAGTAGATGACGATAATCACCAAGTCCGGGTGGGTTCGGTCGTAGGGGAGTGCGACGAGGTTAAGGGCAACTGCGGCCGCAGCTAGCAAACTAGGGAACCAGTAGGACACCCCAGCCCTGTTCACCTTGATAAGCTGGCCCTCGCCTCAGAGCGTATCGACAATGAAGATATTCCGGGTCCTTGTGGTTGACGACAGCGTTTTGCCGCGCGTCGCCGCCCGGGCAATGCTAAACGTTGCATCCGGCTTCCGGCTGTGTGGCGAAGCCTCGTCTGGACAAGAGGCTCTAACCGCGGCGGCCTCGCTGAATCCAGATCTCGTCCTAATGGACGTTCACATGCCGGGAATGGACGGTCCGGACACCACCAGGGCCCTGTTGGCGAAACAACCCAAGGTAAAGGTCATCGCGTGGACGGTCTCTGAAGCGAGCGACGATCTCCTCCGAATGATGCAAGCGGGCTGCTCCGGCTACGTACTAAAAGACGCCGGGCCAAGCGAATTGCAGCGGGCCCTTTCAGCGGCAATGCGGAGCGACAACCCAGTTCCTCGCCGGATGATTCCTGATGTCCTAAGAAGAATCGCTGAGCAGGCGCCGATCTCTCGGTCACACGACATATCACTCACATCGCGGGAAATGCAGATCTTGCGAGCCATCGCCAAAGGACAAACCACCAAACGGATCGCTCAAGGAATCGGCCTGGCAGTGCCGTCCGTTGAATCTCACCTGCAGAACCTATTTCGCAAGCTGAGTGCGACCAATAGGGGTGAGGCGGTGAGTACTGCGTTGAAACTTGGCCTGATCACGCTGGCCGACCTGTAACGCAGGCGCCGCCGGCAACTCTGTCCCCATGGATTTCCAGGGGGCAGATTCATTGAAACTGAGGATTCACACGCTTGGTGCACCCGACCAGACTCACCCCACGACCGTGACTTGGAAATTGACTTCGATACAAAATCGGTTCTAGGGGAGGAGATCGACATGGTGCGTATGTTCAGGCGCTTCCTGCGAAGCGGGAGCAGGCCCAGAGTCGTCGGCGGCTGGAACCTCTAAGCGACTCCCCTTAAGATCGCGTCTTCATGGGCCCACTTACTCAGTGGGCCCATACCTGGCTAAGCGGCAGAAGCCGGGGAATGCCGGTCTAGAATTCCTGCGTTGCCGCAGTTCCGAGCCCTCCCGAGGGCCGCGCAACTCTATGTAGTCGCGATCGTCGTCATAAGTTTGGCGATGGTCGGCTATGGGCTGGTCCTACGCCCGATAACGGCTCAGCTACTGCCAACCCTGATCTACCTGGGAATCGGAACCCAAGTAGCAGCGCTCTTGCCAATACGATGGCGCAACGGCGTCCAGACGGTCTTCGATCCCCTCCTGATCGCGACGGGCCTATACGCACCTGGGGGAGCGGTCGGCCTCGTGGCTTGGCTAGCGACCTTTGATGGACGCGTGCCCGGCCGCGGGACTACCTGGTGGGCAATCGTCTTCAACCGTGCGATGAATGGCTTCGCTCATGTAGGTCCATCTCTCTTCGCGTCAATGATCCTCAGAGACAAATGGTGGGGATTGCCTGTCCAGACTGCCGTCTACGTGATCACGTCCGTAGGCGTGAACTATATAGTCGCGGCTCGCGCGGTCTCCTTCGCAAATGGAACGCGTTTCTGGACGACTCTCGCTCAGAACGTGGTGGGGATAAGGACGCTGACCTCGACAGCGGTCCTCGCTTTCTCGGGAGGAATTCTGTTCCGTCTACTTGTCCGCGATCCAACACCTCTAAGTCCGATCCCAGTGGGCTGGCTTTTGGCTCCTGGGTTGTTTGGGTTTCTTCTTGCAGTGCGCGCCAACGTGGCCGACGTCCAGCGACAGACGGAGCTCAAAGACCAAACCCTCGAGCTGGCCGCCCAGGCCCTGGACGCCCGCGACCGCTACACCGAATCACATTCCATCCGCGTCGCCGACATGGCAGGTCGGCTCGGTGAGCACCTCGACCTTGGGGATCGTGAGTGCGAGCTGCTGCGCACTGCGGGCTCGCTCCACGACCTGGGCAAGATCGGAGTCAGGGACGACATCCTCAACAAGCCCGGGCCCCTGACCGACGACGAGTGGGAGATCATGCGCCGGCACCCGGACATCGGCGCGGACATGATCGCCCAGCACTCGGCTCTGACTGAGGTCGCCCCGCTGGTGCGGCACCACCACGAGCGCTGGGACGGCAGTGGTTATCCGGCCGGGCTGAAGGGAGATGTGATCCCGTTCGGAGCCCGCATCCTCTCCGTGGCTGACTCGTTCGACACGATCACCGGCACACGTCTATACCGCCGCTCCTTGATGACGCCGATCGAGGGCGTCGAAGACATCAGCCGGCGCGCCGGCCACTGGTACGACCCCAACGTCGTCGACGCTCTTCGATCCCTGCACGGCATGGACGCACTCGATCTTCCCGAACGCCCAGCGCTTCCGCGACGCGTCACCGCCTGGCGAGTCCTGCGCGCGAATCCCGCCTTCACGAGGCTCCTGTCCGCGATCGGTGTGTCGGCCCTCGGCGATCCGCTGACTCAGGTGGCGGCATTGGTGTCGATCTACGCCAGCACGAACCAGGATCCTCGCGCGGTTGCCGTCGCCTTCATCGCTCAGGCTCTTGGAACCATAGTCATGAGCGGGGCGCTTGGTGGAATTGCAGATCGCTTCTCGCGACGCCGGCTTCTCGTGACGCTCGAGCTGCTTCGAGCCGGCCTCCTTTTCACAACTCCTGTCCTGGCCATGTTTTCCGTCTGGGCGATCATCCCGATCCTGTTCCTGCTCGCCGCAGTCAATGCGGTTGTGCAGCCCGCGCGCCAGGCTGCGATCCCGGGCCTCGTTGCCAGGGGTCAAGTCGGCAAGGCGAATGCGATCGTCGCGGCGACCTCCACAGCGTGTGGTGCGATTGGATTCGGCCTCGCCGGCGCCGTCCTGGCCACGGCGGCGACGTACGGAATCCCCAAGCCGGCCCAGACGAGTCTCCTGTTCGTCGCTGACGGGTTGACCTTTGCGATCGCTGCGCTGCTCGTCCTGGGTATTGCAAACCTGGGTGGAGGGGCGATCGCGATGCGGGTGACCGGATCCCTTCGGCGAGCCTGGCGGATCGACGCCGTGCGTCCGCATCTCGTGGTCAGCGCGATGGCGGCCTTTCTGATCGCGATCAGCTTCCCAGCTCTGCTGGCTTTGGCGTACAAGCTGAACACGGGGCAAGGAGCGCCGACCTACTCAGCGCTTGAGGTCATCGTCTCCATAGGAGTGTTTGTCGGGTCTGTTGCCGTTGGCCGCTCGCAGGCTATAGGCACCATGCGGACCGCGGGAGCCGGCCTTCTCATGACCGGACTTTTTTCGCTGGCAATGACGCTGAGCGGCGAGATTCAGATCGTCGCCGCTGCCCTATTAATCGCCTCGATCGGCAATCCGATCTACACGGTTGCCAATCAGACCGCGCTGGTCGAGGCTGCAGACGCTTCCAACCGGGGTAGCGTGATGGCTTCTCGGTTCAGTCTTGTCATGGCTGCCGGAATCGCAGGTACTGCGACTGGCGGCTTCATCACGCAGGCTTACGGCCCCCTCGCCGCGTACGGGGTGCTGGCCGTGGGACTGATCCTTCTCGGTCTCTTTGCCCTGGCCGCCGGCAGGAGGATCACCAACCCCCTGCACGGCAAGGAGTACGAGGAGGCGGTCCAGATCGCGGCCGCCGCACAGGCCCAAGTAGAGGCCCTCCCGGCCCCCCACTAACCCGGGCTTGGCGCCGGGACCCTCGTTCATACTCGACCGTACCTTGCGCTCACCGCGTCCGGCCGAGCCTCAACACGAGGGTGAACACGCCGAGCCGGCACCACCCCTGATCGCGGCGGCGGCGGCGCTTCCCTGGTCCCTCGATCCACGGCGCCGGCGACTGTACCTGCAGATCGTATTCGGGCTCGCCTCGATCCTCGTGGCTGTGGTCGTGCTCTGGCTGATCCGCGATGTGCTCGGCGCCTTCGTCCTAGGCGCCGCAATCGCCTTTCTGATCCAGCCCGGGGTTCATCGCCTGACCGAGCTGGGCATCCCCCGGATGGCCGCGATCGGGCTCATCTTCGTGGGCATCATCCTGGCGCTGGCGGGCCTGATTCTCCTGGTGGTGCCGCTCGGCGTAAGCGAGGTCGGTCAGCTGCAGGCGCAGGCTCCAGCCCTGTCTGCTGAGGCTCAAAAGCGAATCAACGAGCTCCAGGGGTCTCCAGTCAGCATCTTCGGGCTCAATGTCGACCTGACCTACACCACCCAGTTCCTGAGCTCCCATCTGCGGGATTACCTCTTGGGCCAGTTCGGTAACGCGGTCAGCATCGGCGTGACCGCGCTCACGACGGTATTGCAGATCCTGCTCATGTTCATCGTCGCCTTCCTGCTCGCGCTCGATGCGGCCGCGGTGCGACGCGTGCTGCGCCGGCTCGTACCCAACGACTATCGGACAGACTTCGACCAGATCTGGCGGCGCATCCGCCGGATGCTGTACGCATACGTTCGCGGTCAGGTGATCATCGCCGGCATGATCGGCATTCTTTCCGGGATCGCATGCGCACTCTTAGGCCTCGCCGACCCGGTCGCTCTTGGCTTGCTGGCCGGTATCACGGCGATCATTCCTTATCTGGGCCCATTCCTCGGCGCGATCCCGGCCATCCTCGTCGCGCTTGCCATCAGCCCGCTTCAGGCGCTGCTGATCGCCCTGGCCTACTTTGTGATCTCGAACCTGATCCTGAACTTTGTATATCCAAAGGTGATGGGCGATGCCGTCAAGCTCCCGCCGCTACTGGTGATCGTCGCCTTCATCGCCGGGTTCAGCTGGGCCGGAGTGCTCGGCATGTTCGTCGCAGTCCCGATTGCAGCGACGCTGAGAATTCTGTTCGACCACATCTACCCGCGCCTGTACGGAAAACCTGCGTGAAGATCGCCGTCCTGTCTGACATTCACGCCAACTGGCAGGGACTCGAGGCGGTGCTCGAAGATTGTCCCCCGGTGGATGAGACCCTCTGCCTCGGCGACGTCGTCGGTTATGGCGGCGATCCGACGCGTTGTGTGGACGAGGTGGTGGAGCGAGGATGGCTCACGCTGGTCGGCAACCACGACCGCGCGTGCACTGACCCAGCCATCCTGGAGTGGTTCAATGAGGATGCCGCCACCGTCGTGCGCTGGACGGTGGAGGAGATCGGTGAGAATCGCCTGGAATGGCTGCGTGACCTGCCCGAAAGCAAGACGAAGGAGAGGGTGCTGCTGGTGCATGCCAGCCCGAGGGATCACATTTACGAATACGTGCTCGACACTGCCGTCGCCCAGGCGAATCTCGAGCTGCTCGATGGTCGGATCTGCCTCCATGGGCACACGCACGTACCGGGAATCTTTGGTATGTCCGACGGGCAGGTGACACACGACTATCGCGTCGACACCTTCAGGTTGGCGGGTCCTGCGCTCGTAAATCCCGGCAGCGTCGGCCAGCCGCGCGACGGAGTTCCCATGGCCAGCTACGGGATCTGGGATGTCGACGAGGGTACCTTCGAGTTCCGCCGGGTTGGCTATGACATCGGAGGCGCGCAGGAGGCGATCCGCAAAGCCAAGCTACCGGAGCGCTTTGCCCTTCGCCTCGAAACCGGTAGATGAAGCAATGGGCGGTGCGTCGATGGCGCCGGCTCGCGTTCGCCGGGGCGGCTGGGGCGGGTCTCGGCTGCTTTCTGGCCTGGGCCGCCAACTGGTTCCTGTTCATCAGTGGGAACCTGCAGGGACCTGACTTCTTTTCGTTCTACGCAGCAGCGGAGATCTACGTCCAGCGCGGTCCGTCTGCCGTCTACGACATCCTGGTCCAGAAGCAGTACGAGCTGGCGATAACGCATCAGGGAGCAGACACCTTCATCGTGCTGCCCTACTTCCATCCGCCCTACTACACGCTGCTGATCGCGCCACTGGCCGCGTTGAGCTACCGGGCGGCGTATTACGCGATGACGGCGTTCAACGTGCTTCTTGGCATCGCCCTCATCACCATCCTCGTGCGCGGCAGCCTGAGGGTGCACGGCAAAGCGGTGATCGTCGGCGCGTCTCTGATCGCGGGCTTTCTTCCCTTGTTCGTGACCGTCCTGCAGGGCCAGTCCGATCTCGTCGTCCTCGTGCCGCTGGCAGCTGCCTACACAGCGTGGGCTCGCGGGCGCCTGGGCTGGGCCGGAGTCTTCAGCGCGTTGGCCCTTTCCAAGCCTCAGCTTCTGCTGCTCATCCCCGTCCTGTTCCTCGCCAGGCGCGCTTGGCGCGCCCTCGGAGGTTTTGCGGCCACGGTGGTGGCGCTGGCGGTGCTCTCAGTGGTGGGTTTTGGGCTTGGTCCTGTGGTGGACTATGTCGGCTCGGTCGGCGGCTGGGCGGTCGGCGGGTCGCTTCCCACCCATGGCCAGGTCGTGTACACGGACACCGCGGTTTATTCGCTCAGGCACATCCTGGAGATCCTTCCTGGGGGCGGGAAGATCGTTGCGTTTGTGATCCTGGTGATTCTTTTGGCGCTGGTGGCGCTTTCGCTCAGCTGGCGGCCTGACAAGCCGCGGCTCGATTTCGCGCTTGCGGTGGCCGCATCGCTGGTACTGAGCCCGCACCAGAACGTTCATGACCTCGCCCTGCTGGTGATTCCTGGCTTCGCGCTGGCCGACCTTGCTTATTCAGGCGAGCTGAGGTGGCCCGGCATGGCGGGGCTGGTGCTGGGACTTGCGTACGCCGCCATCAACCTGAGCCTGGCCATCAGTCTGTGGTCGGCCGCTGCCGGCGCTCTGGCGGTGGCAGCTTTCATCATGTTCGAGCGGATGGCGGTGCGGCCGGATCCGGTGCCGCTTTCGGAGCTGAAATGGCAAGGACCGCGTCCGCATCGGGTGATTGTCTTACCCGCCTATCGCGCTGCGAAGACCCTCGTGGAGGTGGTCGGCCAGATTCCCAAAGGCCACGCCGACCGCATCCTTCTGGTCGACGACGCCAGCGCCGACGCCACGGTCAGCGTCGCGACCGCTCTGCAGCTCGACGTCATCCGCCACCAGCGAAACCTCGGCTACGGCGGCAACCAGAAGACTTGCTACCGGCAGGCTCTCGAGATGGGGGCCGACGTGGTCGTGATGCTTCATCCGGACGGCCAGTACGACCCGGCCATCATTCCCAACCTGTGCCGCGTCATCGAGGCCGGCGACGCTGACATCGTTCTGGGCTCGCGATGGTTGGGGATCGATCCAGCCAAGGCCGGCATGCCGTGGTGGAAGCGGCTGGGCAATCGCTTCCTGACATCGACCGAGAATCGCGTGCTGGGTTTGAAGCTGTCTGAGTACCACACCGGGTACCGGGCCTACTCCCGGCGCTTTCTCGAGACGATCCCGTTTCTGGAGAACAGCGACGATTTTGTGTTCGACACGCAGGTGCTGATACAGGCGGCAACCTTCCGGTTCAAGATCGGCGAGGTCCCCGCCATCGGCCGCTATCACGACGACGCGAGCTCGGTGAGCTTTCGAACGTCGACGGTTTACGGTCTCAAGACCCTCGCTGCGCTCGGAACGTATGTGGCGCACCGGGCAGGGTTCCCAAGCCGCTGGCTCACACCGGCCAGGTCCTCACACGCCCACGAAGAGCCGCTTCCGGTAGCCCAGGTAGCCCACCACAGCCAGGTTTAGCAGCAGGGCACCGACCCTGAAGAGGGTCACCTTGTGGATGACCTCGTAGGCCTCGAACGGGATGAGGACTCCAGTTGCGATGACCGTCAGGTACTCGGCCCAACGGCGGCGCATCGCCAGGCCGACGCCCTCGGTGCCTTCCAGCACTGCGTAGGCGATGGCACCGATCGCGAGCACTGTCGTGTGCGAGAAGTTGCCGACCGTCACCAGCAGCTGTAAGAGGAGGACGACGATGAAGTTGTGGCCGGCGTCCAGATTGAGCTCGTCCTGCGCCTGATCGGCCCACCCCGCGAGCCATCCCTTCTGACCGGCGACGATCAGTCCGATGGCAAGCAGGACCAGGACCAAGGCCTTGATGATCCGCTCGACGATGATGACTTTGATGAAGGCGTCGTGCTCGCCACCGATCTTGTTGAGCTCGGCCAGCAGCCGCCGAAAGTAGTGCGGCCGTGGGGCTGCGACTTCTTGGCTCACGCGTGAGACGTTAACAAGCGGCGTTGTGTCCCGATTCGAAACTCAGCCTCAGGCTGAGTGCTCGCGGTGCTCTCGAAAAAGCATCACCCGGCAGTTCGCATTCTTCAGCACGTAAGGCACAGTCTTACCGAGGTTGAACTCCCCGAACCTCCGCTTGTAGGGCAGCCCCATCACGATCAGCTCCGCGCCCCACTCAACCGCCTCATCCACCAGCGCCGGCCCGGTGTCGCGAGCCTGGACCAGCTCGGTCTCGACGGCCAGCTGGGCCTCTGTAGCCAGCTGCTCGACCTCGTCCAGGATCTTCTCGCCCCGCTCGACCACCTCATCCATCACCGCCCCCAGGGGCAGCGACCGGTTGACCTCGATGATGTGCACCCCGTAAAGCTTCCCCCCGTGTGGATCGGTCATGCGGCAGGCCAGCCGCACGGTCTCCGCATCGATGCCCTGGCCTCCGACGGCCACCAGCACCTTCTTCGCAGTCGGGTCGTGCGAGTGATCGACCATCTAGCCCGAGCTCAGTGCTGTGGGCCGCGCCGAAGCCGGCGGATGATCACGTAGCCCCCGAAGGCCCAGGCGCCAATGACAGTGCCGATCGCCATGCCCCTGGAGCCCGCATCGAGCTCGGGATGAGTGCTCAGATAGACGACCACCCACAGCCCGATGGCCAGCGCCATGATCCCCAGAAATGTGAAGGGAAAGCGCACTGGCAAAAATGCTAGCCCAGTGCGCTTACGAAGGGCGGGCGGAGCGAAAGGCGCGCCCCGGCCGCTCCCTATAATCAATCGGCCTTGAAGATCCTGATCGTCGGCTGCGGGCGCGTCGGCTCGCAAATCGCGGCCGACATGGACAGGACCGGCCACGACGTCACCATCATCGACCGCGACCCTGCCCAGTTCTCGAGGGCCTCGCAGCGCGGCGTGCTGACGAACGACTTCAAGGGCAACCAGGTGGTCGGCAATGGCACCGACGCCGAGGTCCTGCGCCGCGCGGGTGTCGAAGAGGCGGATGGGTTCGTCGCCGTCACCGAAGGTGACAACCGGAACATCATGGCTTCGCAGATCGCCAAGCACGTCTTCAAGGTGCCGCGTGTGGTCGCCCGCATCTATGACCCTGAGCGGGCCGAGGCTTATGAGAAGCTCGGGCTGCATACGATCTGCCCGACCATCGACGGCGCCAAGCGGATCGAAAAGACCTTGATGGAGAAGTAGCTATGTACGTCCTCGTCGTTGGCGGTGGGACGGTCGGCTACTACCTGTCCCGCGACCTGCTTGACCGCGGCCATGAGGTCACGCTCATCGAAAAGGACGGGCGCCGTGCAGACTGGCTCGAGACTCAGCTCGGCAGCATCGTCATGCGTGGCGATGGCTGCGAGGTGAAGTTTCTGTCCCAGACCGGTATCGAGCGTGCCGACGCGATAGTGGCCGTGACCGCTGACGATGAGGACAACCTGATCGCCCTACAGATGGCGAAGCGGCATTTCAACGTCAAGAAGACGATTGCGCGCGTCAACAATCCGTCCAACGTCGAGATTTTCAAAACGCTCGGCGTCGATGACGCCGTGTCAGCGACCGAGATACTGCTCGGTGCCCTGGAGCCCCCCATTACCACCTGACGAACGCCTGAAGAAAGGAAGACAAGGACCGCTCATACGAAGCGGTCCCTCATCCCCCCGTCTACTTACTACCTACGCGGTCGACTTGCCGATCTTGTAAATCTTGGTCCCGCAGAACGGGCACGTACCAACGGTTGCCGGTTTGCCGTTCTTCATCGTGATCGGTTGCGGGTCTTTCATCTCGACCTTTTTCTTGTCTTTCAGACAGTAGCCTTCCACTCGTTCACCATCCTTAGTTGAGAATCAGTTCGGGGCGACTCCGGCCCATTCTAGGCACCGCCCTTGCCCAATTCAACCCCAACTCAAATCGCCACATCAAAACGGATCCCCCAGCACATCCGATGAGTGGACCTCCTCAACCCTTGTAGGCGATCCGAAACGGGGCCTCAAACGCATGCATCGCCGGCTCGTCATAGAGGACGAAACGCACCTCGTCGGGCTGCCACCCATCGTCCGTCGCGCGCGTGAGACAGGTCGCCATAATGCGCGCGCACTCATCGAGCGGAAAGCCCGCGATTCCCGTGCCCACAGCGGGGATTGCGATGGTACGCACGGAGTTTTCGCGGGCGATACGAAATGTCGCGTCCATTGAGGACGTCAACGACGCTCCACTTGTGCGGCCACCTAGCGACATGCTGGCCGCGTGTATGACGAATCGGGCAGGCAGCATGCCGCCACCCGTGATCGCAGCACCACCTACCGCCACCGGGCCATGTGCAGTGCATTCGTCCTGGATCGACGGTCCGCCACGGCGGCGAATCGCGCCCGCCACACCGCCTCCGAGGACCAGGTCGTTGTTGGCAGCATTGACAATGGCGTCGACGTCCTGCTCCACCAGGTCGCCCTGGATGATCACGACTCTCGTCGCAGGCATCTGTCCACCTCCTCCACACGATCATGAAGCTGCTCGCGCGTGGCGGCTCCAATCGCCCTGAGCCCGATGTCGGAGATCGTGATCGACGCGCAGGCGACACCCCATACCAACGACTCCTGCAAGAGCTTGGGATCAGCGCCTACGTCGATCCAGCGTGCCATCATGCCCGCCGCGATCGCGTCGCCGGCCCCCGTCGTGTCGACCACCCGCTGCGATGGCAGCGCGGGAACGTGCGTGGAGCCCCGCTCGGTGTAAGCGGTCACCCCACGAGGTCCTGCCTTGACGACGAGCCCGTCCAGCGACCACCGGCGCCTGAAGTCATCGGGTTCGTGGCCTCCAAGAGCAGCGAACTCCTCGTGGTTGCAGAAGTACCAGCGCGAGCGTCGCAGCACGTCGCGCGCTTCCTCTGGCTGTGACTGCAGGTACGAAAGCATCGCGTCCGCCGCCAAAAGGGACGAGTGCTCGAGCTCGATCGTCAGCACCGCTTGTCGGTCCGGTCGCATCGAACCAACAAATGCCCAGCCCTGGTAACCGGCCGGCACCCGCGGTTTCCAGCGGTCGTAGATGCTGTCCTGGCTTCCGCGGTCGATGTTGCGTCCGCTCTCCTGCCGGGCTCGCCAGCGGTACGTGGGTGCGTCCAGCACGTCGAGGTACTCAATGTCGATCGGCCGCGAGCCGAGGATCTGCTTCACTGTCGCAAGGCTCTCCTGTCCAACCGGCGCCACCATTCGCACCGGCATGATCAAGCTGGCCGCCAGGGCGAAGTAGAGCGCCGATCCCCCCATCTCCTCCCGCACCGAGCCGAACTCTCCATCGAGCGAGTCGAGGGCGATCGAGCCCGCGACCAGGAGCTCGTCGCTCAAGCCCGCCGGCCGGTCCCGCTTGTAGAAGTGACGATGTGACGGGCGCCGGCCAGCTTGTGCAGGAAATCGTCAGGACCATCAAATTGCTCGATCTCCATCCAGCTGCGCCCCAGCTCCCGGAGCCCATGCGAGTCCGATCCGGTGGCAGTCACCTTTCCAAGGTCGGCGGCGAGTTCGGCGGCGGCCCGGTTCGCAGCAGGTTCGCACCAGGGGTTGTACGTCTCGACGATGTCGACATGTGGAGCCAGCTCCACGATGCGATCCGGCGTGAAGTGCGAGCGATTGCGGTCAAGCGGATGCGGTAAGTAGGTCAAGCCGCCCATCTCATGCACGAGGTCCATCGCCTCCTCCGGCCGCAGGTAGGGTGGGATGCGACGCTTGATGAAGAGTCCGATCACCTCTCCCTCGCGAGTCTTCGCCTCCTCCCCGACGATGGTTAGCTCGGGGGCCATCGCAGCGAGCTTGAGGGCGCCCTCGACAGTGTTGTGGTCGGTCAGCGCGATCCGGTCAAGCCCACATTCACGGCAGCGCTCGACCAGCGCCTCGAGCGATGTGTCGCTGTCGTGTGAATAGCGAGAGTGGAGATGCAGGTCGATCCGCACGAGCGCGGACCTAAACGGTCGCTGCTTCGCCGAGCCGCTGTCGCACCGCCCTCGCACGTGAGAACAGCGGGATGACCTCCGCCGGACCGCGGCTCCTGCAGGCCTGGTCCATCAGTGCGGCCTGCGCGTCGTAGATGATCTCCATCACCTGGTTCGGCCGCCGCTCGCGACCGAGTCGCGCCGGTAGGTCTGGGTGTGCGTGGCGCAGCACCACCATGAGTCGCGACACCAACCAACCAGGGACGATGCGCCTCTCCTGAACCATGCACTCCTCAACCCAGTACAGCAGCTCATCAGACTCTTGCAGCAGCCTGCGCGGTGTCATCGCTCGCTCACGCAAGCGGTGCCATCTGAAATGTCGATTCTGTTCCTCGATCGTTTGCTGCAGCATGGTTGATAACCCACTATATCAGCGGCTCTGGGCCGCACTTTTCACTTTCGGCGGATAACACAAGGTGCGCCATCCGCCCGCCGCGGGGATGAGATGCACCTGGCGATCAAGCGTCCAGTCCCTCCACTGTTCACGAACGCGATAACGGAGCATCACCTGCGCAACATTGCGGTAACGACGCTCATGGCGACTGTCAGTCCAGCTTTCCAGCACCTTCACATTCAGCACCTGGACATCGAGCAGCTCGGTGTTGTCGCCCATCCTCGGCATGTCGCGAATGAACGCTTCGCGGCCGCCCCATGCCCGCTGCGCGTCCTCGGCCAGCATCTCCCACATGTCGTCGAACCTGCCTTCCGAATGCAGCTTCATGAAACGGAGCTCGAACGTCGCCGGGGCGATCGACATGGGAGGGGCCGGGTGGTGGGCTTCGGAAGCTGGCGGATGGACAGGTTCGCCGGCAGCCAGCTGGCTGCCCACCGGCGCCCGCACGAACCTGGCGAACTCGTCCACGGGCCAGGTAGTGAAGTGCCCCGCCAGGCGGGTCACGGCCGCCTCGACCGCCGGCCAGCGCCGAAGCGGGCGAAGAAGACTATTGACCATAGGGGGCCAGATGTTGTGTGATTTCCCCAGACTTTATACAGAATGTGGATATCTAGCAACCACAAACGCCGTCGAAGCTGCCGCCCGAACCGGGCGGAAGGGGCCAAAGGGCCAGAGCGGCGCTGCGGGCGCCGCCGGCGGCGAAGCCACTGGACCCTGGTTTTGAGGGTCCGGCGGCGTTGATGATGCGAATCGGGGTGTCGGCTTGGCGGGTCGGAAACCGGCCTCAGCCGGCGGCAAGGCGGCGCACGATAGCCGCGACCTCGGGCAAAGGAACACCCACCGGACAGGACGCCGCGCCCGCCTCCAGGTCTGGCAAGTCTCCCGCCAAATCCGAGGAGGCATCGCCCAGCCTCGAATAGAGGCGCATGTAGGCGGAGGCAAGGTCGGGCAGTCGAGTCCGGCCCATACGGCCCGCAGCCAGCGCGCACAGCCCACAGTTGATGCAGCCGATCAGCTGAGGATGGCGGGCTTGCTCTGCCGCTGTGAGCGGGAGCAGTCCGTCCGACGCGTATGTGTCGAGCAATCGCTGCACCTGAGGTCTTGTCGGTGAAAGCCTCCGGCGTGTCAGGTGCAGGCCGTATGCCCACGCGAGCTTGGCGAGCGAATCGGTGCGGCCCATCAGTGGAGCAGTCCCCTCCAGGCGCCCTGCACCATCTCCTCCTGCGCCCAACCCGAATGCGAGAGCACTGGCGCACGACCAGCCCACGATTCCTGGATGAACTCTCGGGCGGCATCGAAGCGCTGAGACGAGCTCCACCCCAGCTCACGGCCGATCACCTCTGCAGCCCGCATCACGCAACTCGCCCCCGCGCATGGTCCACCGGCCAGCCCGACCCTGCGAAACGCGTCTGCGAGCGAGCGCACCTGCTCGTTGCGCGCGGCAAACGCAAGCTCGGCCTCCGTGAGCGGCTCGCACCGACAAACCATCCGACCGGAGCGCGAGTCCTCCATGACCACTCCGGCGCGAGAGCCATGCCGGCTCTGCAGCTTGATCGCGGCGAGTGCGGTGAGGCCAAAACGGCGAGCGAGCTCTTCAGCAGGCTCCATGTCGCTTTCACTACCAGGTAGCGGAGTCGTCGCGGTGGTGCCGGCGGCCTGGTGGCCGAGCTTGCGACAAACTGCGTCAGACGTCTCCTCGGCCATGAGTCGATACATCGAAAGCTTGCCGCCGGCGATGGTGACGAATCCACCTACGCCGTCAACGCTGTGGTCGAAGATCTGGTAGCGGCGCGACAGCTCGTCCTCGTAGCGCCGCCACTTGTACAGCGTCGGCCGCACGCCGGCGGTCGTGCGCACCGGACGAAACTGCCGAATCGCAGGGAAGACGCGCTCGAAAGCCTGCAACAGATATTCGACCTCGTCGGCCATGACGTCGATCGAGTCCAGGTCGCCGTAGAAATCGTCGTCAGTAGTGCCGAGCAGTGTGAACCCGCCATGAGAGACCATCAAAAGGTCACGCCCGTCGATCGACTCCGCGCTGATGGCGAACTTCGAAAGCCGGTGCGGATAGACGATGTGAATGCCCTTCGCGGGCCGCAGCTTCACCTCGGTCCCCGCCATCCGGCTGATGGCCGGGACCCAGGGGCCGGCGGCATTGACCACCACCTTCGAGCGGGCCTCGGTCATCGTGCCGTCGTCGGCGCGATAGCGGACGCCGATCACAGCATCACCGTCGCGCAGCAGCTCGACGGCCTCTGTGTGGTTCAAAGCCCGCGCGCCATGGGCGATCGCGTCCTGCACATTCGCGTAGACCAGGCGATGCGGGTCGACGCCCCATTCCTCCATGCTCACGGCGCCGATGATGTCGCCGGCAAGGCCGGGCTCGACCTGGCGCGCCTCTTCGGCGGTGAGGCGCACGTGCGGGTGAGCCTTCTTCAGCGGCTGGAAGCGGTCGTAAACCTCCATCGCGGTCTCCATGCGCTCGATGTTGTTCTTGTCATGAGGCAGCACGGGGATGATGAACAGGACGCGATAGACGATGTTGCGCGCGATGGTCACGATGTGGCCCGCGTCCTGGCAGGACAGCCGGGTCGTGTCCCAGTCGAACTCGAGGTAGCGCGGACCGCCGTGGATCATCCAGCTCGATGCGCCGGTGGTCCCGCCGCCCCAGTCACCCTTCTCGAGCAGCAGCACTGAGAGCCCGCGCAGCGACAGATCGCGCGCGACGCCGGCGCCCGTGATGCCACCACCGATGACGCAAACGTCGTGCGCGCTGGGCGCGCTCATGTGTGCTCGCGACGACAAGCTTCAGCTCGCCGCTTCGTGCTGCTTCTGGAAATCTTCGATGATCGTCTTGGCGAGATGAGCCGGCATCTCGTCGTAATGCGAGAACTTCTTCGAGAAGCTGCCACGCCCCTGCGTGATCGAGCGGAGGTCAAGCGCGAACCGCAGCATCTCCGACTCGGGCACCGTGGCCCGAACCTTCTGATAGCCGTCGTCGGGCTCCGTGCCCATGATCTTGCCGCGGCGTCCGTTGAGGTCGGACATGATGTCGCCGAGATTCTTCTCCGGGACTCGGATCTCCGCCTCCACGATCGGCTCCAGGAGCACCGGTCCGGCGTCCAGCGCGCCCTTGCGGATAGCGACGGACCCGGCGATCTGGAAGGCCATGTCATTGGAGTCAACCTGGTGGTACTTCCCATCCACTAGCGTCACCTTGACGTCGACCATGGGGTAGCCAGCGACGACCCCCTTGGCCATGTTGTCCACGATGCCCTTCTGAACCGAAGCTCTGAAGTTTTGCGGAATGGCACCGCCGAAGATCTTGTCCTCCCAGACGAAGCCTTCGCCTCGCTTGGTGGGTGAGACCTCGATGACGCAGATTCCGTACTGCCCGTGCCCTCCTGATTGCTTGACGTGCCTGCCCTCGGCGCGACTGTGGCCCGAGACAGTCTCCCGGTAGGCCACCCGCGGCGTGGCGGTGGTCGCCTCGACCCCGTACTTGCGCTTCAGCTTCTCGAGGGTCACCTCGAGGTGGACGTCGCCAAGGCCGGCGATTATCAGCTGGTGGGTCTCTTCGACGCGCTCCACGTGCAATGTCGGGTCTTCCTCGCCGAGTCTGGCCAAACCGGTTGAGATCTTCTCCTCGTCCCCGCGAGCCTTGGGTGTGATGGCAACGCTGTAAGCCTGCCCGGGCAGGCCGATGGCCTCCACCGGGCCGCCATCCTTGGACCCCAGCGTCTCGCCCGTGAGGGTGTGGGTGAGCTTGGTCACAGCCCCGATGTCACCCGCCCTTACTTCGGTCGTCGCGACGTGCTCCTTGCCCCGTGGAAAGAAGATCTGAGCCAGGCGCTCATCGCCGCCCCGGCTGAGGTTGGTGAGGTGCTGGTCGGCCTTGATGGTGCCCGCGATCATCTTGAAGTAGCTCACGCGGCCGAACTGGTCACCCCCGGTGCTGAACACGAGAGCCTTCGCGGGCTGGTCGGGATCACCCTCGGCCGGCGGCAGCAGCTCGCACATGGTCGACATCAGGGTGCGCACGCCCAGCAGCTTGGTCGCCGAGCAGCAGAGCACCGGCGCCACCTTGCCGGCGAGGATGCCTTCGCGCAGCCCGCGCTGGATCTCGCCTTCCTCGAGGGTGCCCGCATCGAGGTACTTCTCGAGCAGCGAGTCGTCGCTCTCGGCCGCCGCCTCGATGAGCTGGCCCCTGTACTCGTCCACGCGCGACTTCATGTCATCGGGGATTGGGACCTCGCCGCCCTTCCCGTCGGGAGAGGTCACGAACGCCTTGAGGTGCAGCAGGTCGACGACGCCGCGAAAGTCCTGCTCGGAGCCGATCGGCAGATGCAGCGGAAATGGGCGGGGCGTGAGGACCTCGCGCATGGCGGAGACTGCGCCGTAGAAGTCAGCATTCTCCTTGTCGAGCTTGTTGACGACCACCATCCGCGGTTTGCTTCGCCGGTTGCACTGCTCCCACGCGACCTCGGTGCCCACGGCGAGGTGATCTGAAGGCCCGACGACCACTATCGCTCCCTCTGCCGCCCGCAGGCCGCTGGCCGCCTGACCCGCGAAGTCCAAGAATCCGGGGGCGTCGAGGATGTTGATCTTGAAGCCGTTGTGCTCGGCGAACCCAACCCCGAGGTTGATCGAGATCTTGCGCTTGTGCTCCTCGGGCTCGAAGTCCATCGTCGCCGTGTTCTGATCCGTCGATCCCATCCTGGCGATTCCGCCCGAGGCGAACATCATGGCTTCCGCGATGCTGGTCTTGCCGTCGTGGGAGTGCCCGAGCAGGACTACGTTTCGGATCTTGTCGGGCGTGTAGTCGGCGGCCATACAACCCCCATGAACCAGCGCCAAACGTGGTTACGAGACAAAGTCTAAGGATCGGTAAAGGACGGGATTGGGAAGGGCGGGTCTTGGGTAGAATTCAAGGTCCATGGTCAAGAGGACGGCGACGATCGAAGAGGTGCTGGCGGCAGTCGAGACCGCCCGCGACAAGGTGATGGCCGACGAGGTCAAGTCACTCACCAAGCTGGGGATCCCGAAGGCGATGGCGTACCAGATGATCGCCAGCAGGTTCCACCAGAAGGTCGGCAACCAGGAGGAGGCCGAGCCCGACCCGTTCGAGGGGGGCGGCGCCACCACTTCCTGGGAAGAAATTGGCTAGCCAGCGTGGCGCGTAGGCCGGATTCATTCCGGCCGTCCCCGACGTGTTCACCGGCCGCCTAAACGTCGCCGGGAGTTTCCCAGAGGGGGCCCGCGGGGGAGATCATCAGATCTCACCCGCGAATGATGAATCGGGCTGAGCGGCTCGCCAGGCTGCTCAGGGTTCTCGCTGCGATCATCTCCGAGCCGGGATTGAACCCGCTCGAGCTGGCCGAGAAGGCGGGTGTGTCCGAGCGGACCCTCAGTCGCGATCTCGCTCAGCTGCGCGATCTCGGCTACGAGGTGGCATACACCAGCGGATACGAGGTTCAGGAAAAGCTCAATCTCGATGGTCGGGCTCGCCAAAAGTCGCGCGCGCACGCAGACGACGCCCTGCTGCAGGCGGTTGCGCAAGCGGTCGAGAAGGCGGGCCTGTGGCGCGACACAAGCCCCGCGGGCTCTGTGAGCCCACGACGGCGCCCGAGACGCCGCGCTGGTGCGCACCCGCTGGTGCTGATGGCGAGCGGCGAGGACGACGCCGACTTCATCTACGCGGCAGGCATCGGAGTCGAAAGCGCCCTTTACATTCGGTTCGCGGCCGGCGATGACCTGATCGTCGCCAGCGCCCTCGAGATCGATCGCGTGCGCAAGCAGAGCAGTGCGGCGCGCAAGCTCTCGCTGTCAGAGGCGGGCTACACAGAAGCAGGGGCCTTCAAGTCCGGCGCTTTGCTTGCGGCCAAGCTGCTGCAAGAACGTGGTCTCGCCGCGGCGCGCGTTTCGCCGCGCCTCCAGGCCGGCTATCTCGAGGCGCTTCGCGAGGTCGGCCTCGAGGTCGAGATCGATCACGCGTTGTTCGAGGCCGAGCGCAGGCACAAGTCACCCGAGGAGGCGCGCCACATCCGCGAGGCGCAGCAGGCCGCGGAAGCAGCGATGACCGAGATCGCGCGCCTGCTGTCCGGCGCTGAGATTCGGGACGGGCTGCTGTGGACCGACGGCGGCCCGATGACCTCCGAATGGCTTAGCGCGCGCGCCTCGCTCCGACTCGGCGAGATGGGCTACGCGTGCCCTGACATGATCGTCGCCGGCTCCCCGGAGAACGCCATGCCTCACTACCGAGGCGAAGGCCAGATCCGTGCCGGCGCGCCGGTGATCATCGATATCTTCCCTTTGAGCAGATCGAGCCACCATCACGGCGACCTCACTCGCACCGTGGTGGTGGGCGAGGTTCCCGAGGAGATCGCGCGCATGCACGCCGCCGTGCTGCAAGCGTTGGATGCAGGTATCGAATCGATCAGCGCTGGCGTCCCCGCTCGAGACGTGCATCACACCGTGTGCCAGGTCCTGGTCGACCGCGGCTACGGCACCACGAGCCCCGGCTATGAGGGACCGGATGGCGGACCGAAGATGAACCACAGCACCGGCCACGGCGTCGGCCTCGATGTGCACGAGGAGCCCGGAGTACGGGGGCCGAACGCCGAGCCGCTCGACGCAGGTGACGTGATCACCATCGAGCCGGGGCTCTACCTGATGGGACTCGGTGGCGTGAGGATCGAAGACACCGGAATGGTCACCCCCAGCGGGTTCGACGACTTCACCACCATCACCCGCAGCCTCAACCCGAAGGATTACCTGGATTGACCCTGAGGATCGAGCACGACGACCAGCAGACCGAGTCGGCCTGCCTCGACTGCGGCGCCGCATATCGCAGCGTGATCGGCGTCATCTACGAGGACGAGGATCCGCTTGCCATCTACCGCGCCGACATCTTCGACAGATTTCACCGCGATGCCGGACCCAGGGTGTTGCTTTCGATCGCGGTCGGTGACTGGAGCGATGACGCAGGGCGCGGGGACCGCTGTTCGGCCGCCATTGAGGCTTGGCCCGAGGACGACGGCGTCCAGATGGCGATCAGCGATCGATCGGCCGCACCCTGGGATGAGCTCGAGGTGGTCGCGTGGCAGATGTCCGCCCGCGATGCCCAGGAGAGCCCCCTCCGGGACGCCTTCTACCGCCTCGCCGACCACATAGCCCGCGAGGACCGGCGCCTGCGTGGAGTCCTGAAGTCGAAGACACCTCTGTAAAGGGGCGCTTGACGCCTCGTATGATTTGGCCGTCGGTGAGCACCGAGACCATCGGCCAGCGGATCAGAAAGCTTCGCAACGAGCGAGGCCTCAGCCTGGCCAAGGTGGCCAAGGAGGATTTCAGCCGCGCCTTTCTCAACCAGGTTGAGCTCGGCCGTGCGCAGCCGTCGACACGGGTCCTGCGCGTGATCGCCACCCGACTCGGAACTCAGGCGGACTACCTGCTGGAGGGCAGGCTGCCCGGGGTCGATCGCGAGCTGGCGCTCGAAACCGCTCGCGTGCTGCTGCTCCATGACCATCCACGCAAGGCGCTCCAGGCGCTCGAAGGCGCGGAGCACGGCGACTGGCCTGTCGGCACCGACGCCCGGCTGTGCAAGGCCGGCGCGCTGACCATGCTCGGTCGCGATCAGGAGGCCCGCACGCTGCTCAGAGCCGAGCGCAAGGTGATCGTCGCCCACCAGGACAAAAGACGTCTCGAATGGTGGCGGTCGCTGTGGCGGGGAGAGCGGAAATTCTCACTGGCCGGCGGCGACATCCGCAAGGCGGCGAACCTTCATGTGAAACTCGCGGACCGGGCGGTGCGTACCGGCGACACCCGCATGGCTCTCGAGCACTACCGCGCGGCGCGCGTCCTGCTGGAGGTCTAGAGAGCCGCTTCCGTCAGAGGCCTTGCTGGAAGGTGAACGGCGGCGGCGGGTTGGTCGTTGGCGGCGTGATCTCGATGGTGATCACTTCGTGCGACTTCAGGACGATCTTGTTCGGATCCCCGTCCCACACCTTCGCGCCCTTGCCGTCACCGAGGTCGACGTAGACGACGATCGACTGGTTCGCGCCGACCGTGAGCGTCGAAACGTGCGTGCTGTCGAGCAGCTCGCGAGGTCCACCGTTGTACGTCGAGAACGTGTCCCACACCTTGAAGAAGTCGCCGAGTGTGAAAACTCGGTCGGCCGGCGACTCGATGTGGATCACGTCCGGGCTCGAAGCGTGCACATGAAGCCAGTAGAAGCACTGCGGCGCCGTCTCGCCTCCCTGGATGCCGATCCCCGACGGGAGTGGGTGGACGGTGCCCTGCTCCATGATCTGGAGCGCGGCGTGATAGTGGATCTGGGTCTGCTCTCCGTGGTCGCATGGAATGCTCCCATTCGTGGCGGCGACCGCGGGCGGGCCGGTGGTGGTCTTGCTGTTGACAGCCCCATAGATGAGCAGGCCGATGAACACTGCCAGCAGGACGCCGCCGACGACGATGGCCAGAATCGGGATGTCGGTCGACGACTTGACCGGGGCGCGGCGAGGCTTGGCCTTACCTCCGCGCACCTGCGCTTTGGCACCACGGACCGTCGGCTTGGACCTGCTTCCAGAGGACGCCACGGGAATTGATAGAATACCGACCTACCCTTTCTGGCCTCGGCCGGGGCAATTGCGCTCCGATGGACCGCGGCCTGAACCCATAGGAAGGAGGATGTCCGCGTTGCGGGATTACGAGGTTCTGTACATCGTTCGTGCGGACCTGGACGACGACAAGGTCCAGGACGTCGTCAAGCGGGTCAACACGCTGATCCAGCGGTCAGGCGGCAGCGCCGACCAGACCAACCTCTGGGGGAAGCGCAAGCTGGCGTACGAGGTGAAGCACCAAAAGGAGGGCGCGTACGTTCTCCAGGACTTCCAGATCGAGCCAGGACGTATGCCTGAGCTCGAGTCGGCGCTGAAGATCACCGAAGAGGTGCTGCGGCACCTTATCGTGCGCAAGCCTGAGAAGACGCCAACGGCCCCCGTTGCACCGCCGCCGGCGGAGGTCGTCCTGGAACCGATCGCAATCGAGACCAGTGTCAGCGCGGCGGACCAAACCGACGGGGATCGGGAGGAAGGATAAATGTCAAACCTGAACAAGGCGCTGCTGATCGGCCGGCTCACGAAAGACCCCGAGATGCGCTACACGCCCAGCGGGACGGCGGTCACGAACTTCAGCATCGCCACCAACCGCTGGTCGACGGGTCCTGACGGTGAGCGTAAGGAGTTCACCGACTACCACAACATCGTTGCCTACCCCATCGGCAAGCGAAACCTTGCCGAGACCGTCGCACAGTACACGCGCAAGGGCGCGTTGGTCTTCATCGAGGGCCGCATCCAGACCCGCTCCTGGGAAGGCCAGGACGGGCAGAAGCGGCGGGTGACGGAGATCATCGCGAACGACGTTCAGTTCCTCGAGCCCCGCGGGGCGGGCGCCGGTGCCGGTGTCGCGGCCGGCCGAAGCGCTGCCCCGGCGGCTTCCGACGACGTTCCAGCCGGTGACGAGGTCCCGCGCGACGTCGACCCGGACGACATCCCGTTCTAGGAGCAGATAGACCGAATGGCAGTCACCTCCCCTCGCCCACCACGTGACACGACTCGAGCGCCGAAGCGTCAGCACCGCAAGGTCTGCAGCTTCTGTGTCGAGAAGATCAACTACATCGACTACAAGGAGATCTCCCGGCTTCGCAGGTTTGTGAGCGACCGCGGCAAGATCCTTCCGCGCCGGGTGACCGGCACCTGCGCGCGGCATCAGCGGCCGCTGACGACCGCGCTCGAACGTGCACGCGCGATCGCGCTGCTGCCCTACACAACGGAGACGCACTAACCCGCGCCGGATAGAATCGTGGGGCTCGCCAAAGCCCGGTATAGGAGCACGTCCATGACCTTTTCGACGCAGCTGCGCATCCCCGGCCCGACCCCTCTTCCAGACCGCGTCGTGCGCGCGATGAGCAGACCGATGATCGATCACCGGGGGCCGGAGTTCGCGGCCATCCTGGCCCGGATCACGTCTGGCGCAAGGCGTGTCTTCAAGACGTCGGGCGACCTGCTCCTGCTGACGTCGTCAGGGACCGGCGGGCTCGAGTCGGCGGTGGCAAACCTCGTGTCTCCGGGCGACGAGGTCGTCGTCGCCCTGTCGGGCAACTTCGGCGAGCGGTTTGCGGCCCTTGCTGCGGGCTACGGCGCGGATGTGGTTCGGCTCGAGTTCGAATGGGGCCAGCCCGTTGATGCAGATGACCTGGCACGCGTCCTCGAGCACCATCCCAAGGCGAAGGTGCTGTTCCTCACTCACAACGAAACGTCGACCGGGCTGACGAACCCGCTGCGCGAGCTGGCTCGCGTGGGCCGAGACGCGGGTCGGGTAGTGGTCGTCGATGGGGTCAGCTCGATCAGCTCGATCGCCATCGAGACCGATGCCTGGGGAATCGACGTGGCCGTCAGCGGATCGCAGAAGGGGTGGATGGCGCCTCCTGGGATCGCCCTCGTCAGCGTGAGCGAGCGAGCCTGGGAGCAGCAGGCCAGGGCACGATCTCCTCGCTTCTATTTCGACTGGAAGGAGGCCAAGACCTGGGCGGACAAGGGCATGACTCCTTTCACGCCGGCGATCCCCGTCCTCTTTGCTCTGCAGGAAGGGCTGGCGATGCTGGAGGAAGAGGGCCTGGACAGCGTCTACGACCGTCACGCCCGCCTGGCGCGGGCGACCCAGACGGGTCTTCAGGCGCTCGGATTCCAGCTCTACGCGCGCGAAGGCTTCCGGTCGAACACCGTCACCTCCGCGCTGCCCCCGCCCGGGCTCGACGTGAACGCCCTGCGCAAGCTTCTGGACGACAAGTACGGCGTGGTCATCGCCGGAGGCCAGGCCAAGATGGCCGGCAAGATGATCCGGGTCGGCCACCTGGGAGCGATCGCCGAGGGCGATGTGGTGCAGGTGTTGTGGGCCATCGAGCAGGCGCTCGAGGAGCTGGACGTTGCGCCGGCGGACGGTCGCGCGGTCGCTGCGGCCACGACTTCCCTGCAGGGCGTACCCGCCTAGACTCCGTTTCGGTGGCCCGGATACTTGTCGCGGACCCACTGGCCGAGGACGGCCTCACACGCCTGCGGCGCGAAGGCGAGGTGGTCGTGGCCGCAAAGCTGAGCGAGACCGAGCTCGTGCAGAGGATCGGCGACTTCGACGCGCTCGTTGTCCGCAGCGAGACGAAGGTCACCGCGCCCGTGCTCGAAGCCGGTAAGAGGCTGCGCGTCGTTGGGCGAGCTGGTGTCGGCGTCGACAACATCGACGTGGCGGCCGCGACCCGGCACGGGATTCTCGTCGTCAACGCGCCCCGCGGAAACATCGTGGCAGCGGCCGAGCACACTGTCGCGCTGCTTTTCGCGGTTGCCCGCTCGGTGCCGCAGGCGGATTCGTCGGTTCGCCACGGCGAGTGGTCGCGCTCGAAGTTCATAGGAGTCGAGATTCGCGGAAAGACCCTCGGAGTAATCGGTCTGGGCAACGTCGGCTCAGAGGTCGCCAAGCGCGCCCACGGCCTGGAGATGGAAGTCATCGCCTACGACCCGGTCGTATCGGTGGAGCGCGCGGAGCTCTTCAACGTCCAGCTCGTGGCGCTGGATGAGCTGCTCGAGCGCTCCGACTTCGTGACCGTGCATGTGCCGCTGGTGGAAGCGAATCGCGGACTCATCGGAGCGCGCGAGCTGGGGCTGATGAAGCCGACGGCGCGGCTGGTCAACACGGCCCGCGGCGGCATCATCGACGAGGCCGCGCTGTATCAGGCCCTCAAAGCGAACCGCCCCGCGGCCGCCGCCGTGGACGTGTTCGAGCAGGAGCCGCCCGGCGAGAATCCGCTTTTCACGCTCGCGAACTTCATCGCCACCCCGCACATCGCCGCGTCCACAATCGAGGCGCAGGCCTCGGTCGCGTTCGATGTGGCTGAGGAGGTGGCCGCAGTGCTGGCGGGTGAGCTGCCGCGCTACGCCGTCAACGCGCCTGCGCTGCCGCCTGAGGAGATGGCCTACCTGCGTCCATTCGCAGACCTGACCGAACGGCTCGCGTCTCTGCACGCACAGCTCTTCGGTGGACGCGTCGGTTCGATCGAGCTCGAGTTCGAGGGCCAGCTGGCTCAGCACGACGTGAACCTGCTCGTGGCGTCGGCGATCAAGGGTGTGCTCCAGGGCCTTACTGAGGACCGCATCAACACGGTGAACGCGCGCCTGATCGCTGCCGGTCGCGGAATCAAGATCGTCGAGCGCCGCAGTCATGCGCACGGCAGCTACACGAGTCTCATCACCCTGCGCATGCAGGGCCACGAGCTTGCGGGCACCGTGTTGATGGACGAGCCGCGTGTGGTTCGCATCGACGGATTT
>VBFO01000043.1 GCA_005881025.1 Chloroflexota bacterium
TCCTTTTCGTACTGGTATGCGTAGCGGTCGGGTTGGTAGCGCAGGATACGGCGCTGCTGAATGAAATCCTCGAACGCCGCCCGGGTGTCGAGCGATGCCTTGAAACCCAGCTCTCGGGCCGCCTTGGCAGTGGCCAACGTGCGTCCCCAGCGCAGGAGGTCCAGCAGCTGGGGCGACAGGAATGCCAGGCCAGTCTGGCGGAGCGCGAACGCGGCCACGTCGATCCCGATCGGGGGCAGCAGCGGAAGGTGCATCTTCCCGGCACCGTCGAGGAGCTTCGACAGCGGCTCCGGGCCTGGGGCGGCGATGTTGTACGCGCCTGCCGGGCCGCGCTTGGTGGCCAGCAGCATCGCCTCGACGCAGTCGTCCCGGTGGATGAGCTGTATGGAAGGGTCGTACCCGGCGGCTGTGGGCACGACCTCGAGGTCGAGGTAGCGCGCCAGCGGCTGAGGTTCCTGCGGGTTGAGGCTGTTGCTGAACCGCAGCACCAGCATGGCGATGCTCGGGTTGCGGCCTGCGAAGTCGCGTACATATGACTCCACCTCGACGATGTCGCGCACGAACTGGTGTCGCGAGTTGGAGTCGAGGCGATGGTCCTCGCGGATGCCGCTGGGGAGGTCGAAACGCGATCCGTACACGTGGCCTGAGGACTTGATCACGAAGCGCCTGACGGGGCTGTCCGCGCCCGCGCACCCGGCCAGCAGGTTGAGCGTTCCGATGACGTTCATCTCGTGAGCCCGGCTCGGATCCATGTCGAACGAGTCGATGCGCGTGAGCGTGTGCACCACCGTGTCGATACCGACCGAGCGGACGAGCTTGCCGATCAGCGAGTGCCGGATGTCCAGCTTCAGGTAGTCGGCGCGACCCAGGTCATACCGGGGCTCGCGGATGTCGATGCCGATCACCTCGGCGACATCCGGATCCTCCACCAGGCGCTGCACCAGGAGTGCGCCCCACCACCTGGCCACGCCGGTGACGAGAATGCGGCGCTTCTTAGCCACGCCTAGAGTCTAGAAACCTCGGCCGAGGGCCGGCACTCGACGTCAGTACGTGCGTTTGATGACGTCGCGCTCCATGTGCGCGACAGCCTGGGTCACTAAGTCGGTCAACGGATTCTTGGCCTGGCGCAGCGCCCACTCGAGCTGGCGCAGCAGGGAGTAAAGGCTTTTCATCGCCTTGATCGCATCACCGATGTCGACGTTAGGCGGCAGGGGGATCTGATCGAGCGGCTCGCCTCCCGACCACCGGTAAGCAAAGTCGATGAAGTCGTGCGAGGGCTGCCGCAGATTCGGCTCATCCAGGTCCTTCTCCATGTCCGCGAAGCGGAAGTACAACGTGCGCACCAGCCGGGCTGACTGAGCTATCGCGTGTGTCGGGTAGCGTCGTGGCGTGTGAGCACGGCGGTCGCGGCCGCGTTCGCGATCTTCCGCCGCCAGCATCACCAGCACCGCACACAGCTCTTCCACCGTGAGGCCCTCGAGCCAGCCCGCCCACACCGCCTCTGCGACCAGGATCGTGTTCTCGCCGTACACGCGGGATGCGAAAAGGCCTTTGCCAGTGGGACGGTTCGCAGCCAGAAAACCGGTTTCGGTGAGGATCCTGCACAGGCGCCTGAGCTTGCGCGCGTACTCGTCCATCTGCCCGCCGAGGTCTCGCTCCCCGCCCTCGAGCTCTTTCTGGAGGGAGCGGATCTCGCCGTAGCGCTGCAGGTACTCGCCAAAGCTTGGCGAGCGCACGACCTTGAGCTTGCGCTGCCTCTCGAGCAGGCCTTTGGCCTCCGCCTCGAGGCGCTGCACCAGCTTGGAGGCGCCACCCATCGCCCTCGTTCCATGACCTCCGCGCCGCCGGCCCCGCTGGGCCCGGCGCTCTGAGCCGGCTTCACGACGCAGCCGCCGCATCTCGATGCGGATCGAGCGCCGCCGGTCTTCGAGCTTGAAGTACTGGGCCACATCCTCGATCGGGACGTCGGCGTCCCAGAGCTGTTTGATGTCCGCCAGGCGCGCGCGCACGTTGACAAGCCGCTCCTGCGTCTGGTCGGCTGCAAGCCGTTTCTGAAACTGCCCGAACGAGCGCTGCATCAGCGCTTCGGCCTCTTCAGGCGTGTAGATGCGGAGGAGGTTGAGGGCCATGTTGTAGCTGGGGAGGAACTTCGACTCGACGACAAGCGTCGGGCCCATCGCAACCTCGTAGATGGTTCCGACCTCGACGTCCGACTCCTTGAGGATCACTCCATGTCCAATGACATCGATCCCCCGCCGGCCGGCCCGGCCCATGAGCTGTGTCAGCTCACCCGTCGTCAGGTGCGAGAAGTTGACTCCGTCGAACTTCGTGAATGAGCTCACAGCGACGGCTCTCGCCGGCATGTTGATCCCGAGCGACAGCGTCTCGGTCGCAAACACTGTCTTGATCAGCCCGCGCTGGAACAGCTCCTCGACCATCTCCTTGTGGTACGGCAGCAGTCCCGCGTGGTGCTCGGCGAGGCCGCGCCTGAGCAGCCTCGCGTCGACCATGCGTCGAAAGAGCGTCTCCTCATCTCGATCCTTCAGGCCCGCGAGTCGCTCCGCGGCGACCTGATCGATTGCCTCCTTCTCCTCTGGCGTCGTGAGGTCGAGCTCGTGGTACGAGCAGCGCTGGAGCGCCTCGCGGCAGCCGCGCCTCGAGAAGATGAAGTAGATCGCCGGCAGCATGTCCAGCCGCTTCAGCTCGTCGATCACATGCAGCAGGTCGTTGGAGGGCAGGCTGCGGTACCCGCCGACGCGGTACGAGGCCTCCTCCTCCTGCGCGCCTTTGGTCCACGTGCGCTGATCGATGCCGCCGTCCTCTTTGAAGAGCGGGAGGAAGCGGTTGTGTATGGCCAGCCACATCTTCAGCTCGACCGGCCGGACGTCGTGGAACACAGTCTCCATGCCGCCGCGGTTCTCGGCCATCCAGTCCGCGATCTCTCTGTAGTTGCCGATGGTGGCCGACAGTCCGACGAGCTTGATGCCGAGCGGTGCCTGGATCACGATCTCCTCCCACACCGAGCCGCGCGGGAAGTCGTCGATGTAGTGGACCTCGTCGAGGACCACGTAGCGGACGAGATCGAGCCGCGCGGGATCCTCGTAGATGAGATTGCGCAGGATCTCGGTGGTCATCACGACGACTGCCGCGCCGTCGTTGATGGTGTTCTCGCCAGTCACGAGGCCGACCGTGTCCTGGCCGTACTCGCGCACGAAGTCGTGGTACTTCTGGTTGCTGAGCGCTTTCAGCGGAGTCGTGTAGATGACTTTCACGCCGTCGCGCAGGGCGCGAAAGATCGCGTACTCGGCCACCACAGTCTTGCCACTCGAGGTGGGAGCGCTGACCAGCACTCCACCGCGCCCTGAGTCGAGCTTGTCGATCGCCTCTCGCTGAAAGGGGTCGAGCTTGAAAGGCAGGCTCGATTCGAATTCGTCGGTGAGGTTCTCTGTGACCTTCAAAGCCGGACCAGCTCGGTTCTGACATCGGTGACCTGCGCTCCATCGGCGTGGCGCTCCACGAACGACAGGGCCTTGGCGAGCATCTCGTCTGCGTGGCGCGACTCGCCGCTCACGCAAGTGATCCCCAGCTCGGCCAGCTGCCAGCGGTCGAGCTCACCGACCTCAGCAGCAGCCACCTTCAGCTCCTGGCGGATCTTGCGCAGCAATCCGCTCACGACCTGGCGCTTGTATTTCAGCGAGCTGCTCTCGGGCAGGTGCAACATCACACGCATGACTCCGACCGTCATATGGGCAGCCATAACCTTCAGTTAGATTAGGTCGCGATGGCTGCAGGAGCTGCAGAGTTGGGGGAGCTCGGCCGCGAGATCGTCAAAGCCGCGTACCTGAAAGGCGAGTTCATCCTTCGCTCCGGCAAGAAGAGCGATCGCTACTTCGACAAGTTCCTCTTTGAAACCGATCCTGCCCTGCTCCGGCGCCTCGGTCGCCATCTCGCCGAGCTCGTGCCCGCCGACACGCAGCTGCTCGCCGCGCCTGAGCTGGGCGCCGTGCTTTTGGGCGGCGCCGTCTCGATGCAGATGGGCCTCCCGCTCGTGCTCGTGCGCAAGGAGCCGAAAGGATATGGCACTGCGAAGCAGATCGAAGGCCGGTTTGAGATCAGCCAGCGCGTGACGGTGATCGAAGACGTGGTCACCACCGGCGGCGACTCGCTACGAACGGTACAGGTCCTTCGCGATGCCCGGCTCGAGGTGATCCACCTCGTGGTCGTGCTCGACCGAGGTGAGGGTGGTGCCGAGAACATCGCTCAGTCGGGGATCCCCTACTCACCTCTTTTTCGCGTCCAAGACCTGACCCTTGACTGACACCGTCCTCGCCGGAGGCATGGTCTTCACGCCTGATGGCCCGCGCGAGGCCGATGTGCGCGTCGCTGACGGTGTGATCACCGAGGTGGAGAGGTCAGCGGCCGGCCGTGGTGCTCGGGTCATCGACGTGAGCGGCATGTACGTGCTGCCCGGCGCCATCGATGTGCACGTGCACAGCCGCGACCCTGGGTTTCCTGACAAGGAGGACTTCGGGACGCTGACCTCGGCAGCCGCGGCCGGCGGGGTGACGACGGTCATCGACATGCCGAACACGGTGCCGGCGGTCGACGCGGCAGGAGTGCTGGAGGCCAAAGCCGCGCTGGCGCATGCGAAGGCCAGGGTCGACTTCGGTCTGTGGGCGCTGATCAGGTCCTCGTCCACGCCGGAGCAGCTGGCAGGCCTGGCCGCGGCCGGCGCCACGGGGTTTAAGGCCTACCTCGGCTACGCGTACAGCCGCAGCCGCAAGCAGGTGCTCTACTCGGTTGACCTCGGTAATCAGGATCTCGAGGCGCCACCGGACTACGGCACGCTGGCCAGGCTGGCTCCTGTGATCGCCGAGCTCGGCCTACCGCTGGCCATCCACGCCGAGGATCCCGGAATCCTGAAGACGTTTCGGAGGCCTTATGAGACCTACGCGGACGTGCTCGCCGGTCAGCCGCCAGAGGCCGAGGCGGTGGCGATCTCGGCGGCGGCGGCGGTCGCACGGCAGCACGGAATCCACCTGCATATCGCCCATTTGTCGAGCGCCGCGGGCTTGTTTGCAGCCGAGGAAGCGCTGGCGGTAGGGACCGCGATGACCCTCGAGACATGCCCCCAATTCCTGTGGCTTACCGAGGACGACTATGTGCGGCTCGGGACTTGGATGAAGATGAACCCGCCTGTCCGCACGCTGGGCGATCGTTCAGCTCTGCGCGATGGTCTGCGGCGCGGCGCGATCGGCATCGTGGCCACCGACCACGCCCCGCACACTGACGCCGAGAAAGGGCGAGACCTGGAACACGCTCCACCGGGATCGCCCGGCGTGCAAACGCTGTACCTCAGCAGCCTCGAGCTGGCCCGCGACCTGGGTGACGTGTGGATGGCGCCGAGGTGGGTCTGCGAGGCGCCCGCCGCCCTGGCTGGGCTCACCGAGAGCAAAGGCCGCATCGCCGCGGGCTTCGACGCCGACGTGGTGGTCGTGGACCCAGCGCGAAGCACCACCTTCGGCCCACGAATGATGCGTTCGCGCCAGCGTCACGGGGCGCTCAACGGACTGAAGTCGTCGTTCGCGATCGACTCCGTCTATGTCCGCGGGATCCCGGTGTTCAGCGGAGGCCGGATCGGGTCCCGAGTCACCGGACGGATGGTGCGACCGTCACGCGCGGTTCGCGCGGCTACCTAGCCCCGGCGCCCGCTCCGCGAAAGATCGGGTTCTGGGCGAGCTCGCGCTCGAGGCTCGTGGCCGGTCCGTGGCCTGGGTAGAGGGCCGTCGTGAGAGGCAGCTTCAGCAGCTTGGTTCCGATGCTCATCATCTGACGTCGGAGGTCCGTCTCCGGCATCTGCCGGCCGATGCCACCGGCGAGGATGGTGTCGCCCACGAACGCGTGGTTCGCGACCACGTAGCAAATGCTTCCTGGCGTGTGGCCGGGCGTGTGGAGCGCGGTGAGCTTGAACTCGCCGAACTCGAGCTCGTCACCATCCAGCAGGTAGCGGTCGGCCGAGCGCAGGAATTGCTTGGCGTCGGCGCCATGAATCGCGGTCTGGCCGCCGGTGATGTCCTTGAGGTCGTCTTTGCCTGCCACGTGGCCTGGGTGGCAGTGGGTGGCGACGATCCAGCGGACGGTCACGCCGTTCAGCTGTTCGGCGATCTTGTCTGCGGGCAGGCCGGGATCGATGACCACCGCCTCCTTGGTGGAGGCGTCTGAGATGACGTAGCAGTTCACCTCGCGGTCGAGCTTGACCTTGACGATGCCGATCTTTGCCACTGACTTAGATCAGTATTTACCGGAAATGCAGCAGGCAGCGGTGGTCACGTTCGGCGTGCTGCTGCTTTTGATCTGCCTGTTCTGGGCTTACGGCTACATCCGCCGCCGCTCGAAGAAGCGCTACTGACCGGATCGGGTTTGGCCCGGTTGGCACCAAACGTGCGTATCGGATGCCGTCGAAGCGCTCCGTTGGTGCCAAAGGAGCGAAACGCGATCTAGCCTCCCGAGTCTCCCTGCACTTTCAGCCGGATCGCGTCCAGAGAGTCGAATTTGTCCAGGGCCGGCTTCGCGCGCGGCCTGTCGGGGTACTTCGCGATCTGGATCGCCTCCAGGAGGAGCTCGACCTCCTCCGGTGTGAAGTGAAGCGTCCGGTAGACGACCTCCTTCACCTGCACGCCAGGCCGGTCTACCGCGTCCTTGATCACGTC
>VBFO01000048.1 GCA_005881025.1 Chloroflexota bacterium
ATCGGGCTTGACGCCAGGTGAGATCCGGAGCATGACGGGATGACGCTTTCCCTCAGGGACCACCTCGCGCAGCATCTCGAACTCGTGAAAGCCGTCGATGACGATCGTGGACCCCGCATTGCGCGCCGCATCGATGTCCTCGCGGCTCTTGTTGTTGCCGAGGAAGTGGATCCGGTCAGCAGGGAACCCGGACTTCAGCGCGACATGCAGCTCTCCCGCCGAAACGACGTCCAGCCCAAGGCCCTCGCCGGCGATGATGCGAAGGAATTGCGGGGAGGCGAAGGCCTTGGCCGAATACAGGACCTCGCCACCGGCGCCCATCGCCGCCATGTACTCGGCGCTGCGCTGGCGGACGGTCGCCTCGTCATATACATACAGGGGCGTGCCGTGCGCTCGCGCCAGATCTACTAGGTCGCAACCGCCGACCTCCATTCGGCCGGCAGCATTCACCCGGTACGTAACCGGGAAGAGCAACTAGGGCGCTAGTTCGGGCTCGTGCCGCAGGAGCCGCAGGATCCGCCGCAGCAGCCGCCGCCGGAAGTCTCCCCGCCACCGAAGTCGAGGGACTGCAGCGAGTCGGCGCCGCCCGCGAACGCGAAGCTCGAGACCATGACCCGCGTCTTCATCGACTCGCAGCTTGGACACGCCTGGCTCTTGTCCCGCTCGGCGAATCGTGTCAGCACCTCGAACTTCTCTGAGCAGCTCTCGCACCGATACTCGTAGATGGGCATCTCAGTGAACGATTCTAAGCTTGCCGAGCTCTCGCGACTGATCGCCGGGTGGCCCGGCCTGGCATCGGCGGCTCCCGAGGGCCTGATCGAGGACTGTCTGGTGCTCGTCGACCACCTCGGTGACGCCAGGACCATCGTCGACGTGGGGTCGGGTGGGGGCCTGCCGGGACTGCCGCTGAAGATCGTGCGGCCGGACCTCGAGGTGACGTTGCTGGAAGCCGACGGCCGCAAGACCGCCTTTCTGGTCCGGGCGTGCGCACAGCTGGGGCTGCGGGGCGTCGAGGTGGTGAACCGGAGAGCGGAGGACGCAGCGCATGAAGCTCAGCTGAGGGAGCGCTTCGACCTCGCCGTGGCGCGGGCGCTGGCCCCGATGCCGGTGCTGGCCGAGCTGTGCCTGCCGTTCGTGCGGGTCGGCGGCAGGCTGCTGGCTCAGAAGACCCGATCAGAAGATGTGGGCGGCGCGAGGCGGGCGATCGAGCTGGTCGGCGGCGGCACTGCCGAGATCGTGGCCGCCCCTTCGTCCACCCGGGAGAGTGGGATCGTTGTCATCGTGGCGAAGGTTCGGCCCACGCCGCAGCAATACCCGCGCCGATCTGGAGTCCCGGCGAGAAAACCTCTGTGAGGACTTACTAGCTCAGAACCGTCGAACCGCCCGCCTTGATCGTCTTGAGATTGGTCACGGCCAGCTGCTGCACGGCGCTCGGCAGCGGTGCGTACTGCAGCGTGGATCCCTCCGACTGTCCGTCTGTCACCAGCCACTTGAAGACATTCACAACCGCGCTGCCCTTGACCGAGTCGCTGTACGACGTGCGCAGGATGACCCAGCTGAAGCCCGCGATGGGATAGGTCGTGTCCCCCGGCTCGTTGACGATCGAGAAGTTGGTCGCGCTTACGCTCGTGTTCTGGGAAGCCGCCGCAGTCGCACCCGCCACCGAGGGAGCCACGAACTTCCCGTTGGCGTTCTTCAAGCTCGCGGTGTGCATGTTCGTCTGGACCGCGTACGCAAGCTCGACATAGCCGATCGAACCATCGGTGGAGCTGATCGCCTGCGCGACCGCCTGGTTTCCACTGGCGCCGATGCCGACTGGCCAGCTGACGGACTTTGAAGTACCCGCCTTGGTCTTCCACTCGTCGGATACCTTGGATAGATAGTCCGTGAGGATGTACGTGGTGCCGCTGCCGTCAGACCGGTGAGCAATCGTGATGTTCTTGTTGGGTAACGACACGCCCGCGTTCAGCGCAGCGATCTTGGGATCGTTCCACTTGTTTACGTGACCAAGAAACATGCCGGCGAGCGTGTCCGCGTCAAGGTTCAAGGTGCTGACACCGCTCAGGTTGAACGCAATCGCCACCACCCCGAGCGTGACCGGGATCTGGGTGAGCGCGTCGGCGCCGCCCGCGGACGTGATGTCGGCCGATCCCATCGGCACATCTGTCGCACCAAAGTCGACTGTGTTCTTGATGAACTGCTGAATTCCAGCGCCCGAGCCGACCGGCTGGTAGTTGACCGTCACCTCCGGGTGCTGCAGCGTGTAGTCGAAAAACGCCTTTGAGAAGAGCGGATTGTCAAAGCTCGATCCGGCTCCCGTGAGATGGGCGGTCGTTGCGTTGGACGCCCCCCCGCACGCGACCATCAACGCGATGGCGACCGTCGCGAGCAGCGCTCGACCGGTCCCGCCTGCTGAATGCATCGATACCCTCCTGATGCTTACGAAGCCGTATACGTCTCCCTGGACAGCGACCACGTTATGGATAGGGCCTTAAGCGCGGGCTAATGACGAGTTAAGGCTAGGAGGAGCCCCTTAAGCGTCAATTGCCGCTCCTATACTCCGGCCGTGATCTGGGACCGTCGCCGGCCGCTTGAGCAGCAGCCATCCGAATCTGCCCACGATCTGTTCGCCGACCTGCTCGAGCAGGCGCCGCAGGCCGCCCTTCTCCTCGACTCCGACAACCGGGTCATCGCGGCCAACGAGGTCGCGCGCGCGTTCTTCGAGATCGATGCTTCGCGGCTCCCTGCCAGCCTCGTCGAGGTGACGCTCGAGTCCCGCCTGCTCGAGGTGGTCAGCTCGCGCGACTCGGAGTCCGAAGCCAACCTGGTCCACCACCGGCGCACGGTGCTCACCAAGCTCGTGCCATCCCGCCGGGTAGGTGAGTCCATCCTCTTTCTCACCGACATCACCGAGCTTCGCCACCTCGCGCGCGTGAGAAAGGAGTTCGTGGCCAACCTGGTCCACGAGCTGAAGACCCCAATCACATCCTTGCGCCTCACGGCCGAGAGCTTGCTGGGCGACCCGATGCCCAAGGACCGGCGGCGCTTCGCCGAGCGGCTCGTGAAGGAGGCCGACCTGATGAGCAAGATCATCGACAACCTGCGCCAGCTCGGCGACATCGAGACCGGTGCGATGGCATTGGAGATCACGACGTTCGATCTTCGCGAGCTCATCGACGACAGCGTTGCCAGACTTGGGATCGACCGGCCTGTCAACGTCGACGGCCAGCCCTCGCTCCAGGTCTCGACCGACCGGGCCAAGCTGGCACAGGCCGTCGGCAACCTGCTCGACAACGCCGCCAAGTTTTCGCCTCCCGGCACCGCCATCGACGTCCAGACCGAGGTCGGCGACGAGCTGGTGATAAGCATCCGCGATCGCGGCCCCGGGATCTCGCCCGAGCACTGGAGCCGAGTTTTCGAGCGCTTCTACAAGGTCGACCGCGCCCGGCCACGCGAGTCAGGCGGTTTTGGGCTGGGGCTGGCCATCACCAAGCACCTGGTCCAGGTGCTGGGAGGCCGAATCTGGACCGAGGCTGCTCGAGAGGGCGGCCAGGTGTTTTTCATCGCCCTACCCCGGCAAGTCTTAATCAGCGCATAAAGCAGCCTTAACCAGGGGTTGCCTATTCTGAGGCTCGGTGGCTGACCGCAGGCCGATCGAGCAAACCTTGGCTCAAGTAGGGAGGCCCGAGCTGCTCACAGTCCCAGGAGCCTCGCCGGCGAAGATCAACGTCGACAGCCTTTCCTTCTTCTATGGCAGGAACCAGGCGCTCAAGGACGTGGCCTTCGACATCCCCGAAAGGAAGATCACGGCCATCATCGGGCCGTCGGGATGCGGAAAGACCACCCTCCTGCGGGTCTTCAACCGCATGTACGACCTGGTGCCCGGCGCCCATGCCGAGGGCCATGTACTGCTCGACGGCGAGGACGTCGTGTCCACCCGCAACCTGCTCGAGCTGCGCCAGAAGGTGGGCATGGTGTTTCAGCGTCCCAGCCCGTTTCCCATGTCCATCCGCGACAATGTCGCCTTCGCGCCGCGGCTGCTCGGATGGCCCTCGGCCCGGATCAAGACGGTGGTCGAGCAAAGCCTCGAGCGTGCCGCGCTGCTGGAAGAGGTGAAGGACAGGCTCAACGATCCCGCCGCCTCGCTGTCCGGCGGCCAGCAGCAGCGCCTGGCGATTGCGCGCTGCATAGCGGTCAGTCCGCAGGTGATCCTGATGGATGAGCCTTGCTCGGCCCTCGACCCGGTCGCAACGACCAAGATTGAAGACCTCATGTCCGCGCTCATGCGCGAATTCACGATCGTGATCGTCACCCACAACATGCAGCAGGCGGCCCGGGTCTCTGACTTCACAGCCTTCATGCTCATGAATCCAGAGGGGCGTTTCGGTGAGCTGATCGAGTTCGCGTCCACCGCTGATCTTTTCAACCGCCCGCAGGACGACCGCACCGAGGCCTACATCACGGGCCGGTTCGGGTAAACGATGCCCCGCCTCACGTTCGAAAGAGAGCTCGCCAGCCTTCGCGAGTCGCTGGTGCGCATGGGCACACTGGTCGAGTCGCAGATCGAGGCTGCGCTCGACGCGCTCAGGCGTCGAGACGGAGTCGCCGCTGAGAAGGTCCGCACCCAGGACCAGTACCTGAACGAGCTTTTCCGTCAGATCCGGGAGCAGGTCTTCATGGTCATCTCCACCCAGCAGCCGGTGGCCCGTGACCTGCGCCACCTGATGGGCATCCAGTACATCGCCACCGAGCTCGAGCGCATGGGCGACTACGCGGTGCGCATCGCCCGCATGACGAGCACCCTCGTCGGGCTCCCAGACCAGCCGCTGCGGGCGGAGTTCGGGCTGATGGGCGAGCTGGCCATCGGCCAGGTGCATGACATTCTCGAGGCCTTGATCGAGGAGAACGAGCTTCACGCGCGTGAGGTGGCCGGCCGTGACGGCGAGGTCGACCGCTTGTACCACCGGGTGTTCGAGGACCTGGTCGGCGAGATGGGGAGTGGCCAGACCGACAGCGATGGAGCCCTACGCTCGGTCACTCTATTGCTCGTCGCGCACAACCTCGAGAGGATCGCGGACCGGGTCACCAACGTCGCCGAGGACATCGTGTTCCTCGAGACCGGCCAGGTGGTGGAGCTCGGATGACGCGTCCGGCTCACAATGGATCCGCCGGCCGAGTGCTCGTGGTCGAGGACGACGAGGGCATCCGCGAGATGCTGAAGTACAACCTCGCCACCGCCGGCTTTTCGGTGCACGAGGCTCGGGACGGGGCGTCCGGGCTCCGCACCGCCCGCACGTCGCGACCGGACCTGATCCTGCTCGACCTGATGCTGCCGGGCATGAGCGGCTTCGACTTCTGCCGTGCCCTGCGGAAGAGCAGCCGGGTGCCCATCATCATGATCACGGCCAAGGACGCCGAGATCGACAAGATCGTCGGGCTCGAGCTCGGCGCGGACGACTACATCACGAAGCCTTTCTCGATCCGCGAGGTGCTGGCGCGCGTGAACGCAGTGCTGAGGCGGGCGCAGCCCGAGGCCAACGAACCGAGCGCGGTGCCCGAGCGCGACTCGATCGGCGATTTCAGCATCGATCGGGCTGCGCGCCGCGTGGTCATGGACGGTGGCGACGTCAAGCTGACCGCCCGCGAGTTCGACCTGCTGTCCTACCTGCTCGCACATCCGGGCAGGGTGCACACGCGCGATGTGCTGCTCGAGAACGTCTGGGGCCATGAGTTCTCGGGCGATCGCAAGACCGTCGACGTTCACGTGCGCTGGCTGCGGGAGAAGTTCGCGGGCCACGCCCCGTTCGAGATCGTGACAGTGCGAGGCATCGGCTACCGGCTCGACCGCAAGACCTCGCCCGACGGCGCCGCCGGGTAAACCCAAACCTTGGCCGCCTCGCCCACCGCCACCGCTCTCCGCGCCACGATCTCACCAAAACCACCCGATCGCTTCCGCACCCTGATCGGCGTGGTCGCCACGACGGCGCCGGCCGCGCTGCTGCTGATCGTGGTGGTCCTGTTCCAGCAGGCGTGGCCGTCGGTCACACACTTCGGCCTGGGATTCCTCGCCGGCAGCACCTGGAACCCGGTCACGCTGCAGTTCGGAGCCTGGCCTGGGATCTTTGGCACGGTGGCCACGAGCCTGATGGCGCTGGTCATCGCTCTGCCGGTTGGCATCGCGGTGGCGATCGTGCTGGCCGAGCAGGGTCAGGCCGGCATCCGCGGCGCTGTCGGGATCGCCATCGAGCTGCTGGCGGCCATCCCCAGCGTGGTCTATGGCATCTGGGCCCTGTATGTGCTGGGGCCCTGGACGTTTCAACACCTCGAGTCCCCTGTCTCCGACCGGTTCAACTCCGTCGGCTGGCTTTCCTCAGCCTCACCGCGGAGCCTTTTCACAGCCTCGCTCGTGCTGGCGGTGATGATCTTGCCCACCCTGACCGCCGTCTCGCGAGACGTCATCCGTGCGGTGCCGAGAGGCCTGAAGGAAAACGCGATCGCGCTCGGTTCAACCTGGTGGGAGACGACCTGGCGCGTGATCTTGCCTTCTGCCAGGGCGGGCATTTTCGGAGCGACCATACTTGCCCTCGGTCGCGCGCTCGGCGAGACCATCGCGGTCACGATGGTGATCGGGAACAACTACCAGATCCCGCAATCGATCTTCTCGCCTGCCTACACGCTGGCGAGTGTGATCGCCAATGAGTTCACCGAGGCGACGGGCGACCTCTACCCTGCGGCCTTGGTCGAGCTCGGCCTGGCCCTGATCCTGGTCACGCTGTCAGCCAATGTGATCGCCCTCGTGCTGGTCCGTTCCGCGACCGCCCGAGCTGCGATATGAACCGCAACCGGCGCCGCCAGTCGATCAACTACACCTCGATCGCGATCGCATACGCGTTGACAGGCCTCGCCCTGATCCCACTTGGACTCGTGCTCTGGTTCACGATCGCAAAAGGTTTGCCGGCCGCGAGCCACCCGGAATTCTTCTTCAATGTCGAGAGGCCGGTGGACGTTCCCGGCGCCGGGATCGCGCACGCGATCGTGGGCACGCTCATCCTCGTCGGCATCGCCTCACTGGGGGCGATTCCCATCGGAGTGCTGGGCGGCATCTACCTTGCCGAGTACGCGACAAGCCGGTGGACGGATTGGGTGCGCCTGGCATGCGATGTGCTGGTAGGCACGCCTTCGATCGCGATCGGGCTTTTCGCGTATGCGCTGCTGGTCGCGCCCTTCCACCACTTCTCAGCACTGTCAGGCTCCGGAGCGCTGGCGGTGCTGATGCTGCCCATCATCATGCGCACCACCGAAGGCGCTGTCCGTTTGATTCCAAGTGGCCTGCGCGAGTCTGGCCTTGCCCTGGGCCTTCCGCGATGGCGCGTCTCACTGCAGCTCATCCTGCCTGCGGCCGCACCAGGCGTGATCACCGGCGCACTGCTTTCAGTGGCGCGGGCGTCGGGTGAGACGGCGCCACTCCTCTTCACCGCGTTCGGAAATCCATTCCTCAACACCGACCCGACGCAGCCGATGCAGTCCTTGCCCGTGACCGTGTTTCACAACGCGCTGCTTCCATATCAATCGCTCCAGGAGCAGGCATGGGGTGCTGCCCTCGTGCTGGTGGTGATGGTGCTGCTCATCAATCTCACCAGCCGTTACGTGCTGCGCAGGCAGATCCGGCTCGCGGGTCAGCTCTAAGCACCGCTGTTCGAAACAGCGCCGGTTGGTTAAACTCACGTCGTCGGGCTGAGCCGCCACTCGCTTGATCAAAACTCAAAGAACGCAGATGCAGCACAACGCCGCAGCAACGTGAAGGAGCAAGGGTGGCTACAAAGATCCTGGAAGTAACCGACGTGAACGTGATCAAGGCCGCGGGTGGCGTCGTCTGCCGGTCGAATGGCTCAGGCAAGACCGAGGTGGTCGTCGTTCATCGCCCCGCTTACGACGACTGGACCTTGCCGAAAGGCAAGATCGATCCCGAGGAGACGCCCGAGGAGTGCGCGCTCCGCGAGGTCAGGGAGGAGACCGGCTACAAATGCGAGCTCGTGCGGCCGCTCGGCTGCACTGCGTATGTCGACCGGCGCGGCCGCAACAAGGTTGCGTGTTACTGGGTGATGCACGTGATCAGTGGACGGTTCCGCCCGGGCGGCGAGGTCGACCGGATGCATTGGCTGTCGCTCTCGGACGCGGTGAAGCGCCTTACCTACACACGCGACAAGACGCTCCTGGCGCAGCAGAACCTCCGCTAAGCACTCGGTAAGCTGTCTGTCGTGCAGACGGCAACCGCCGCAGACCGACTGGTGATCGCGGGCACCGAGCTGGGTTCGCGCCTGTTCGTCGGCACCGGCAAGTACACCGACGACGAGGCGATGCTGGCCGCCCTCGACGCGTCCGGCTGCGATCTGGTCACGGTTGCCCTGCGGCGCCTCGATCTCGACCATCCGACCAAGAAAACCCTGCTCGACGTCATCGATTGGTCGCGGTATCGCGTCCTGCCGAATACTGCCGGCTGCCGCACTGCTGACGAGGCGATCCGGATCGCCCGCCTCGCGCGCTCGATGGGCCTGTCGACCTGGGTCAAGCTCGAGGTGATCCCGGATCCCCGCTACCTGTTCCCGGATCCTGAGGAGACGCTCAAAGCCGCCCGCGTGCTCGTGGACGAAGGCTTCCAGGTGCTCCCGTACATCAACGCGGATCCGGTTCTGGCCAAGAAGCTGGAGGAGCTCGGGACCGTGACCGTGATGCCCCTTGGCTCGCCCATCGGCTCCGGACAGGGCCTGCAGACGATGGAGCAGATCCGGATCATCATCGAGGAGGCCAGCGTGCCGGTCGTGGTCGATGCAGGGATCGGCGCGCCTTCGGACGCGGCGCTCGCGATGGAGCTGGGTGCCGACGCCGTCCTGGTCAACTCGGCCATCGCCCTCGCGCGAGATCCGGTGCTGATGGCGGAGGCGATCAAGGCCGGGGTGGAGGCCGGGCGCAAAGCATTCATCGCGGGTCGAATTCCGCGCCGGGCGCAGGCGAGCCCGAGCTCACCAACCGAGGGCATCTCGCGCTCCTAGCCACTCCAGCCGTGATGGCGATCGTCGACAGCGCCCGCGCAGGCCGTCATGCCATCGAGCTGGGTGCCACCATCCTGCAGCTCCGGGCGCTCGACCTCACCACACGCGAGCTGGAACGGGAGGCCATGGAGCTGGTGCCGAAGTCTTCGGTGCCGGTGGTCGTGA
>VBFO01000083.1:0-605 GCA_005881025.1 Chloroflexota bacterium
TGATCGCCAACTACTTGGACTTCTTCCCGATAACTCTCATCGCGAATGTTCACCCTGCAAACACGGACGTCAAGCCAACGGCGGCCATGGCGGTTGTGGTTTTCATCGTCGTCAACGCCTATGCCATTCGGCGCCGAGGCGTTCTCGGCTACCTACATCACCTGACCCGGCCTTTCGAGCTACCCGTGTGGGCCCGAATCCCTTACACAGTTTTGAACGTAATCGAGGAGATCGCGAAGCCGGCCACCCTTGCTCTCCGGCTCTTCGGAAACATCCTGGCCGGCCTGCTCATGATTTACGTGATCACTCTGCTTCTAGGCAGTCTGCCCTACGTTGGCCCGTGGCTTGTGGGGCCAATCGCACTTGCTATCTGGAAGCTCTTTGATGTTCTCTTTATCGGCCTCATTCAAGCCTTCATCTTCATGCTGTTGACCATGGTGTATTTCGGCCTCGCCCGCGAGGGCCTCGAAGAGGATCACGCCCACTCACACTAAGGAGGACCAATGGATCATTTCGCTGCGGCCATGATCGCCTTCGGCATCGCGCTTGGGGGTGGAGCGATCGGAGCTGCGATCGGCGATGGCCTCGTTGGTAACGCCACCATC